>PLLX01000066.1 GCA_003141415.1 Bacteroidales bacterium | reverse complement strand
TCTAAATCATTATGACGACAAAGAGTAAGAGCATCGGGCTTATTTATATTTAAATAAGTGTCATAATGATCCGTTTCAAATAATTTTGCCTTTTCGATGTCGATTTTCCCGACATTTTCCTTCATTAGTTGCTTCCATCTGACTCTGCGGGCAACAGGACTGCGTTTAATATTTGTATTGTCAGTCATCGTTGTTTCAAATCTGAGGATTCTCAGGTCTTCAGCCACATTTGAACCAATGAAATACCCATCTTTTTTCTTCTCAAAACCCACATATTTCAAACCCAACTCCAGCCTGGCAATTTCATTCGTTTTCACATCACCAATCAACCATGCATTCGCATAACCACCGTTATTACCTTTTTTCATGATTTCACACCATTCATCTATTGAAGAAGCATATTGAGTAGCCGTCCTCATTCTCGAAAATTCAGGCACTCCTTTTGTATCAAATGGGAAGAAATCTCCTATCGTTGTTTCTGATCCAACTATACCGGCATCAGTTATAAAAAAATCTGTGTCGCTGTGAATAAATCCGGGAATAGTTTGCATCAGGATACGATGACCTTTTTCAGGAAGAATATCTATTATGATATTGCAAAACGGATTATAATATTCATCATGTGTATTATGCCCAAGGACTATTCCTCCGTCTTTGGTCATTGTGCCTGTTGCAATAAAGGAACTGCAAGACTCTTTCACCGGATCCGGAGTATTTACCCCAATGGAATCCTTTAACAGGGGCAACAAATACCAAAATAGTTCTGAAAAGCCATTAAAAGAAACCATTTCATCCAGGGTAGTCGAGACTCCGGCTGCCTTCATCCCTTCAACCATGCCATCGATTTCTGCAAGATTTTCAGGATCGGTTTTTGGTGCCAGAATATCATGTCCCCTGTCAACATACCAGCTCCACTTCATCGCTGTCTGGTATTTCCATATTTCAGAGAAGATATGGATAGATTCTTTGATTTCTTTGGAAAGCAAATAACCATGCTGAAATCCACGTTCCTTCGGACTGCCTTCAATATGAAGGTAGATCCATCCGTTTTTTTCATGACGGTTTGCTTTGATGAGCCATTTTTGTTGATCCTGACTTAAGGGAATAACAGGTTCAGGAAGCTTGTATGGAACCGATACGTCTGCTTTCTTTGAAGATTTTGCATCTTCGCCAGCATTCTGGTTTTTAGTCTTAAAGGCAGTAATGATAACTACCGCAATAAACAGGAAGTAATAAATTTTTTTCATATTGAATTATGGTTCATTAATAATTGCCCTTTGAAAGTGTATCACATCCAGCAACATCAAAAATTTGAGAAACAGTATTTATTTGTTTGAAGTATTTTCCCGGATAGCCTTGAATTCCGAACCCTGTTTCCATTTTGGCCATGTGGTTTCAAATGCGAGCCTTTTACCCAGGAGGAAGAAAAGTTGAATATCTTCCATTGTACCATCAAGTTTCCAGCGTACTGGATCAAATTCATCAGACGGATGGTGATAATATTTCTCGTTGTATTCATCAGCCAGCTTTATACCGGTTTCTTTTCCACCTTCAACCAGGTCAATGCCACCCCCGACATTTAAAGCAGGAATGCCGACCTTTGCAAAATTGAAGTGATCTGAGCGGAAATAATAACCTGCTTCCGGATGTGTTTCAGGGGCAATATACCTGCCCTGACCCTCTGCTTCCTTTTTAAGATAATCTTCCAGATCCGATTGTCCTGCGCCATCGATTACAACATCTTTTGTTTTACCATTGACTTTAAAACCGTCCATGTTTATATTGGCTACAGTATTCTTGACTGGATATATCGGGTGATGTACATAATAGTTTGAACCCAATAATCCCTGTTCTTCACCTGTCACTGAAAGAAAAATAATGGTTCGTTCAGGTTTATTTTTAAGGCTTTTAAAAGCACGGGCAATTTCAAGCATAGCAGCTGTTCCACTGGCATTATCTACTGCCCCGTTATAAATAGAATCTCCTGTTTCATCGGGTTTCCCTATACCAAAATGATCCCAATGGGCTGTGTATATAATATATTCATCCGGTCTTCTATTTCCTGTGATTTTAGCAATCACGTTTTTGGATTTATTATACACTGATGTTACTCTCATTGAAGTTTTAACTTTCAGGTTTAGAGGAATTGCCCGAAAACCTTTGTGATGGGCGCTTGACAAAAGACTGGTATCCACAGAGGAGGCCATAAAGAGTCTTTTTGCTGCATTTTCTGTTATCCATCCTTCAACAGGGCAACGGTATTCTCTTTTATCCTTTCTCGTATCAAGGATAAGATGCACTCCTCCAGAGCCGTTTTGAACCACACTAAATGGGTATGAGGCAGCCTTTGTATTGTGAATAACCAAACATGCTTTTGCACCCTGTCTTGCGGCCTCTTCAAACTTGTAGGTCCATCGGCCATAATAAGTCATGGTATTGCCTTTAAAAAAAGTGGAATCACCGGAGCCATAACCCGGATCATTGACCATCACTAAAACGACTTTGCCTTTGACATCATATCCGGCATAATCGTTCCAATTATACTCAGGTGCAACAATGCCAAAACCCGCAAATACAACTTCATCATTGGAAAGAGAGATTAACGAATCAGTGTTTTCAGTCCAGATCACATAATCATCCATTTTTTTCAAAAGAAATTTCTTCCTGGATGATTGAACTTCCATGGTTGGATCGCAATTGGGAGTAATTTCAACCATAGGTACCTCCTGAAAATAGCTGTTATCATTTCCGGGTTCTATTCCCATGCCGGCAAAGGCTTGCTTAAGATAATTCACTGTTTTTATTTCACCTTCGGTAAATGGCCTCCGTCCCTGAAACGAATCAGATGAAAGCACAATAATATGCCGGGTAAGACTATCAAGGTTAAGAGATGAGAGTCCATCTTTAACATCAACCTGTTTACTGGTTTGATTGCATGCTGATAACAATACTGCACTGATAAACAACAGGCAGTTTGACAGCGGTTTGGTTTTATTGAATACTAAATGCTTCATAAAAATATAATTTTAATTTTAAAGGTATAATGGAACCCACGTGTTGAGGATATATAAATTTTTTCAATACTGATCGAATTTTACGGTCCCGGATAAAAAACTCAATTTTAAATTTCAAGTCTGTTAGCTGCACGCTTATCTGGATGAAGATTTTGATTTTATGACATTATTCTCGATTGGCGGCAAAGATTTCAAATAATTATAAATTGAAGCTAAATCTGCAGTATCCATTTTCGCATACATTGTCCATGGCATCAATGTGTTAATGTCTCCTTTTTCAACATTTGCCGGCACATATGTTATTATATCATAACTTTTAAATACATGAATAAACTTATCTTTATCCCATTCTCCAATTCCTGTCTTTTTGTCGAATGTGATATTAGTTGAAACTATGGTTCCACCTCTTTCCATTGGAAATTCTCTTCCTCCTGAATACCCTTTTACCATTATTAGATTTCCTTTATCATCAACCGGAGTATGACAATCCAAACAAGCGGCAGCTGTTGTGATATACTTACCATATTTTAAAGAATCCTGCTGCGAAGGCCTTTTAGAAGGATGTCCCTCTTTCGCCATTGTATTAATTAAAAAGCTTACTGGAAAATCTGATTTTGAGGCAGGAATGTCATTTTTTATTGGAGGAATTGTTCGCAAATACGCAATTACACAGTAAATATCTTCGTCATCAAGCGTTCCGTATGCTTCAACAGGCATAATGGGGAAGATTGTATTATTTCTTTCCCCGACCCCAGAAGTAATGGCACGATAGATTTCCCCGTCACTCCAGCTTGCTAAAAAATACGGAGTTATATTTGATGATATATATTTGCCTGGTAAACCCATTTTTTGATCAAAGATCTCACCTCCCATCCCTTCAGTGCCGGTGACAATAGGTCCGGTGTATTTTGACCAATCTCGTTTAGNNCTTCCACTTTCAAATCTTTTACTTTGATGTTCGGCAGAAAATATTTCAGGTATATTCCGCCACAAATGACAAGAATTACTAAAGCGGCAAAAAAGCCAATTGTAATTTTCAAAATCTTCTTCCTTTTCATAATTCATTATTTTTGGGGGATTAATAAATAATTACTCATTCCAGGAATTAACTTAAATAAAATTCAATCTATCCGGTTCTCCAGCATTTTGTATGGATGTATGAATAATAGTGCAACGCGAACACCTAAAAAACAAAAGACAGTTTAACAGCGGATTAGTTTTATGGAATGCTAAATGTTTCATTTGAATTAAATTTTTATTGTTAGTTTGAGTTTTCATTGTACTTGATACAGATTCTCAATCTACACCCGATCCGTGTTTTTATTTATGAGATATCTTAGATCTATCAGAAAGTAATACCCACTGATACTTCTTTAGCTCTTTGGCAGATAGATTAATAATGTTTACATCCATCTTGACCGGAGTTAGAGGTGAATTCGTTGAATCCGTCTTAACAGATACTATTGCATCCACTATATCCATTCCTCTGATAACCTGGCCGAAAACTGTGTATTTATCATCGAGCCTTGGAAGGCCATCCTTATTTTGCACTATATAAAACTGGCAGGCGGAGGAGAGCTTACCAGGGTTATCATCACGTCCGGCACCTACTGCGCCGTATATATGACGAATTTTTTCGTTGAACTCCGGTTTCAATAAATAGGTAGTATCAGGAATAACAATTTTCCCGTCTGGTGTATCAGGACAGCCACCCTGAGCAACGAAGTTTTTAATTACCCGGTTAAAGGTGAGCGAATCCCAGTAACCCTCATTCGCCAGTTTGATAAAGCTTGCTTTATGTCTGGGCGTTTCTTCATAAAGCCAAAAGAGTATCTCACCCATCTCTGTTTTAATCTGGCCTACCGGATATGTTTTTTCTTCATTTTTACCGGTATGTTTAATTTGGTTGCAGCCGAACAGCAATATTAAAGAGGCAAGGAGTTTAATGGATTTTTTCATCAGAAAATAATTTATGCTCTAAACGCAAATTACCAAGATATTTATAACACAGAGTGTTGACGACTGCTTTAATCACCATACCTCAATTCTTCTCCTTTAAATGGCTCTGAAAAATACTTCGCTACCGCTGAGTTAAACAGAACAGGATTATTTTTTGTGACAAAATGATTTTCTCCGGGAAATATGCACAGGTTGGCTTTAGGAATATTCCGATAAATAAATAAGGTGTGTTCTTCCGGGATTAAATCCCTGTCACATGATAGTATTAAAACCGGGCATTTTATTTTGTGCAGATCGCTGGCTGAAATATGTGGCTGAAACTCCATGAGGCGATTTCGCTGCTGTATTACATACCAATTTTGAGATGTATCATTTTTGGCAATCATTTCATCAGCATGTTTTCTATCTCTTATCACTTCCTTATAAAAAAATGAATAAAGTCCTGCTGTATCCGGAGTCAGATTTGCACCAAATGCCGCCACTTTTTTTACTTTATCGGGATAATTAATTGCCATCAGCAGTGCAATAATACCTCCATCGCTTCTGCCAATTACATAAGTTGAGTCGAGATGTAAAGAATTTAAAAGACCAATTATATCCTTTGTCATCTGTATATATGTAAGACTATCTTTCCCTAATTCGCTCTTTCCTCTTCCACGGCAGTCCACAACAATCACCTTATAATTTTTACAGAAATATTCAATCTGGGGCTTCATGTATGCAATATTTCCACCATTGCCATGGATCAATATAAGAGGAGCACCTTTTCCATATGTTTCATAATAAAGTTTTATCCCATTAACTGCAATAAAATTTCCGGCATTTTTGTTATTTCCATAAGGAATTGCTTCTGATCCGGATTGTGCGGCAAGAGATATCGGAATCACTATATTTAACAATAAGAAGAGTGTCCAAATATTAATGACGTAATGTTTCATATGTTTTTTAGATAATTAGTTTTGAAACTATTGATTTTTCTGCCCTGGTATTGGATTTTCGAATTCCTCCTTAAAGAATTTTTTTTGAAGAAATATTGTTCAGAAAAATATTGAAACATGTAAAACGAGTTGTTAAACTCACTATATATGTACTGACTAATTCATATAATAAGTAAATTTATGCAATTATATTCTATATGATAGTACATTTATTGATATAAATTTCTGAAAATCATACTGTTAATAAATTAACAGCAAAATCGTATGGATAGTCATTATTGATTTATTGTTTGAAGAAGTTGTTTAATGTACTGTAAACGAATACTTTAAACTAGCAAATAGTGACACGTTTCTAAATTTTGATTTTAACATGGCGACTGGATATTTTATTTTTGGAATGAAATAAATTTGATAATTTTAAATAATTATGGAAAATAGTTCAGTTGAGAGTACCACGCCGGTCTATACCCTGAGTACAACTTCCACTCTTTCAGGCATTCCGGTTCATTCAATAAGGCAATACATTGATAAGGGATTGATTATTCCATTCAAGAAAGAATCTAACCGGAATTTATTTTCCCAAATAGATATTTTGCGTTTAAAATATATTCATAAGTTACTGAATGAATACGGATTAAATATTGCAGGAATTAGTACTTTACTAGCTCTGATTCCTTGTTGGGCAATCAGGGAATGCTCTGCAAAGGAGCGTGAAACATGCCAGGCTTATCATAGTGATGTTAATCCCTGCTGGGAAGCATCTGAAAAGGGAACTCTTTGTAAGAATACTAACTGCAGGGAATGTGATGTTTATCGTATTGTTGAAAATTACGCTGATGTAAAATCATTCTTCAAAACTCTTATACCATAAAATGTGTCATATAATTTCAGAATAGTTCATTTTGCCCTTGAAATTGTAATTATCCTGTCTTCACGCGGTTGCCGCATAACTTCCAGGACAGTCCGTTTGAACTCAGGAAGCTCATCGAGAAATAACACTCCATTATGACCAAGGGAAATTTCTCCCGGTTGAGGAAAGGTACCTCCGCCTACGAGTGCGACATCCAATAAACACTGATGCGGCAAAACAGTTGTCAATTATCTGTATATTAATTCTCTATAAAATATTAAATGCCCCAAAATGTTAAGTCTTGGGGCATCCAATTTTATTCTTAATATCTCCAAATTATTTATTCTGTAACGTAAAAGTTGAGACTACATCTGGTTTATTTGGAACTTTGTAAGTTTGAGTTAATTTAGTGGGGGAGATAAATTCAAATATCGCTTTGAATTGACCATTTTCTGGATTGGAAATATCTTTGAGTAGGACTCCTTCGCATGTGTTTTTTGTGGTGAACCACATTTCCCCAATTATAGAACCTGAGGTCTTCATTATCCTTGCTTGAATATACTTATCAGAGTTATTGTCATATGCTAAAACTGCTTTGCCCTCACTTACTATTTTCCCTTTTGTTTCAGTTTTAACATACACATCGAGTCCCTCTCCATAGGATTTACTTTCCCAAATAAATGATGTGTCTTTTCCTGCTTCAGCCTTCCAAGTTCCTAAGAATTTTTTCATTAATTCAACTTGGTTGAGTTCTTTTGATGTTTCGGTATTCTTAACACCTTGCTCAACAGAAGACTCAACGGCATAAACAATTTTCCACTTGCTATTGGTTTTCTTAAGTGTGAACATCATTACTGCAGGGTCTTCAAGAACAGAATGACCGTCTTTGTAATTTGCTAATAACTTACAATTTGTAGTATACATTACAGTGGAATTATCCAGAATTGCATATTTTTCATCGATTATTGTGACTTTCTGATTTATTTGTGTGCCAAAAATAGGTTTGAAAACATCCACACAATCCTTATAACCGAAAGACATTCCATTATAAACATAAAGTAAATCAGGTGAATCAAGGAATGTTTCAAGAGCCATGTCAAAATTTACCTCTTCACATCCTTTAAAAAAGATATTCACAACTTCTTTTACTTCGCCTTTTATTTTCTCTTTCTGAGCATCAGATACAGGCTTATTGTTAGTTCCGCATGAAAAACAGACAATAAGCAAAAGCAAAAAAATAATTCTTGGTTTCATGGTTAGGATTTTGATTAAATAATTGTTTTCAAATGCCTGTAGGTTAATTATATGAGAAAAGTTATGACAAAAAAGGATACAAAACAAATAAACTGTACCAAATTGGATTATTTGGTGCTGATTGTAAAACTCCTGCTAAGATTCTTAATCTATTTACCAATTATTCTTTGAGAGCCATGTTGTAATAAGTCCCTTATAGTCTTTATCCAATAGAACTGCAACATCCCTTATTTTTAAATTTTTGTCTTTGGATTCCATGCTAACTTTTTTGAGACAGGTAAGAAAATCAACTTCCTTATAATTATAAATTTCTTCAACCAGTTTCATGAAATTTGAATGATACCAGACATAATTAGCAACACTCATTTTACCATAATTTTCATATAATTCAGTCAATGTTTTAAAGTGAGGATTGTAATTATTTATGACACCATTATAAAATAAATTATACCCCCTTAAAAGTTCTGGTCTATTGTTTTTAAAGTATTCATATGCTACAACATTGGCTGCTAATTCATTAAATAATATGTCAGAAAAGCCATCTTTCATCATCTGAGCCATAATTAAATGACCCAGTTCATGAACACACACGAATGCAAAAAAACTTTCCAGAATTTCATCGGGTTTAATTCCTTTTGTTTTTGCTTCGCTGAGAAGTTCATCCTTAAAGGCACTTGCCCCATATATTCTTACAAAAGCGTTAAAATCAACATCAGCAGGAAGGACAATCCAACCCTCATTAGCAAATGTATATCCATATGGAACATCAAATGTCCAATTTACAGAATCAATAACTGCCAGTTTCGCCTTAACATCAATATTTTTGTATTTAGTCTCATAACAGTGCTTCGCATCAACGATTGCAGATTGCCATAATATGGCTTTAGATTCATAACCATGAGTAACACTTGCGGGAATGATACCTTCAATATAAACTATTTTTTTAGCGCTTATTAAGGTATCAAGATGGCTTTGTTGGGCATTTAAATTTAATCCAATAACATATGCTGCGAATAAAAAGAGACTCCTTAAAGTTTTTACAGTGCTTATAGTACAAAATGGTTTCATAGGTTAGGCATTATGGTGAATAAATTGATTTCAAATGCTTGCAGGTTAATTACATGAGAAAAATTAGGATACAAAAGGATACAAAGCAAATTGTTTATCCGTTATATTTATCGGTATCTATTTAACGTGCAAAAGATAGTATCCCCTTTGATATTATATTTGAAGTCAATCCCAATTCGCTTTGTCAGTATTGCTATATGACCATATAGAAAACTTTCAATTTCTTCAAGAGAAACTCCCAAAACAGGTCCATCTACAAACATTTCCGAATACGGTCTGTTCCATTTCATTGTCGCAGTCAAATTTGTTTCTGTTAGTAACTCAATTTTCCCTTTTTGATAACAGGAAAAGGCAATATTTAAAGTATTAATAACAGCGGAAATACTTGTGTCATTGGGACTTGTTATTGAATGCTTACTACCAACAAAGGCTGCAAAATCATTGACAGTCATTCCAATGCTTTTAGCAAAAGCAATACCTGTACAGATATAATAATCTGTTCGCCATGTTGCATAATTAAGTTTAAATTCATTCGGAATATTAGGAAGTTGTGTCTGGGTGGTTTGACCCTGTATTACATTTGCACAAAGCAACAGGAGTACAATCAGTGTGGTTGAAAATAAGGTCTTCATAAGTTTGAATTTTGATTAAAAATCTGATTTCAAATGCCTGTAGGTTAATTACATGTGAAAAGTTAGGACAAAAAAGGATACAAAGCAAATAAATTGTATCAAGTTGGAATATTTGGTGATGATTATAATTTTCTACAGTGCGTTGTTCTGTTGAATGCAGTATGGAGTCTTAAATACAATAAACAGTATTCAATTCATCACACAATTAATGTGTGCAACATCCAATATTATCTGATGCGGTAATATAGCCGTTATTTATCTGTATATTAATGTGTTATTAAAATATAAATGCCCCAAAATTCTAAATCTTGGGGCATCCATACGAAAATTTAAAGGATTATTTTACACGTGTATAAGTATCGACTTTAACAGATTTATTATTTTTTAAAGTAGTTTGTAGGAACATATCTGGTGATTTAAATTCCACTTCCCACTTAGTTGAAGCATTATCAGGATTAGAAATATCACCATATGAAAGCATTGAACACTTGTTGTTAGAAGTAAACCAAGACAAATAAACCGAATTGTCCATACCTTTAATCATTTCACTCATTGAACATTTGTCGAGTTTTTTATCATATCCCCAAAGTTGTTTCCCATCCATTACTGTCTTGCCTTTTGAGACGTATTTAAAATAACAGTCAAATCCAGTTCCATAAGATTTAACATCCCAAAAACAAGTTGTATCCTTAGCTACTTCACCTTTCCAATAACCAACAAACTGCTTGTGTAACTCGACTTGATTGAGTTCTTTGGATGTTTCTGTATTCTTAACATTTTGTGAGATATAGGACTCAACTCCATAAATAATTTTCCATGAATTATCGATTTTTTTAAATATAAATAGCATTACAGTAGGGTCTTGAAGAATAGCATGACCATCCTTGTAATTTGTCAATGACTTGCAATGGTTAGAATAAAAGACTGTTGAATTATCAGGAAATGTATATTTTTCATCAACTATAGTAATTTTTTGATTTAACATACTTGCGAAAACAGGTCTGAAAATATCCTCACAATCTTTATAGTTGAATGCATATCCATTGTTGATGTATAGAAAATCAGGCGAATCAAGGAAAGGTTTAAGAGCCATATCAAAATTTACCTCTTCGCATCCTTTAAAAAAAGTGTTTACCACTTCTTTTACTTCGCCTTTTATTTTCTCTTTCTGAGCATCAGATACAGGCTTATTGTTAGTTCCGCATGAAAAACAGACAATAAGCAAAAGCAAAAATATAATTCTTGGTTTCATGGTTAGAATTTTGGTTAAATAAGTGTTTTCAAATGACTGTGGCTTAATTATATGATAAAAATTATTTCTGTAGAAAACCAATTCATCCCTCAATCTTAGTCCTTTTTAACAAGCAATATTCATGACCTTGCATAAGAGTAGTTTCACGCTCAAGTTTTTCATTGTTTAATCTTGCAGAGGCATAATCCCCATAACATAGCAATGCATATCCTATATCGCTTGCATCTGCTTCTCGAAAGGTCTGTGCCCATAAACATTTTGTTATTTTGAAGATGCGAAGATTGGGTGTGTTCTCTACCACTTCCAAATTCAGTACATCATTCCAGAATTGCTCAGGGAGGTTACTTCTGTAACGAGACATATAATCAGGTTGAGAATATACCTCGTTGGTAGCACTTTTAAGCAATTCAATACATTTGTCTCTCCCCATTTGTTTTGAAATCGAAACAAGCAAAGGGATAAGTGACTCACGGTATGTAAAGTTGAAAACTTGCTCATAGGACATACCTGCATTTTGGGAGTATTTATCTGGCAGAGATTTGACAGTCTTAACTTCCTGTGCATTTGCGGATGAAAATAAATGAGCGCATCCAAAGCAAAGTGATGTTCCTAATGCACAACTACGGGCAATAAAATGCCTTCTTTTAATTAGTTCTGATGAAGAAGCAATTTTCATATTTAATTATCTGAAATTAATTCTCGTATTAGCGTTCAAATATTGTTTTCAATCCATTAGTCAGTGCGGTGGAAAAAACGGAAATGTGAGTTTCTCCTTCAAATATTCGTGGAGTAAATTTAAGACCCTCATAATTACGTTTCTGTATCGTTTGCACAAGTTC
>PLLX01000069.1:11165-18649 GCA_003141415.1 Bacteroidales bacterium | reverse complement strand
TGCTTGAACCACAGTCGAATGACGGATTAGTATTTTGGAACTTTTTTGATCGCTATCTTGTACCTCAGTGGGGACCGGGTTATAATCCCTGCCCGGTGTATAAGATATTGGATCGGGTGGATCTGAAAACTGTGGAATTAAAATAAGGAACGGGAGAAGGCGAGAAAGGGAGGTTCTCATTTTTAATCTTTTCAGACCTTCTCCCCTTATCCCTTTCTCCTCTTAACCCCTTCATTAGTTTTCAGTGCCTGGTATACTTATCAAAAACTGTAATCACTGGTAAAACATTTCCGTTTTCATCAAAAAAATCACGGGTTGAACGGCCTCCCATAGTAGCCGGTTCCCACCAGAAAATGCCTGCACCAAGATTGTCCGGCGTATTCATAACTATCCTGTTAACTTCTTCCAGGAACTCTTTCTGTCCCCCGGGTGATTCTTCAAATGGGGCCAACTTGTCTTTATATTCGGTTGGAGAAGAGCAATAAGCAACTTCAACAAGTATTATTGGTTTTTTATAGGTTTCGGCCATGAATACCATATTACTGCGCAAATCAAGTAAACTTCCGTGCCACCATGGGTAGTAAGACTGCCCAATATAATCAAAATCGATTCCATAAGATAAAAGTTTGTCAAAGAAATATTTAGTCTTGTTCCTGTTCCCTCCCTGGTCGATGTGGATCATTATCTTTGGGCGGTTCATACTGTCACAGCCGGCATTAACTCCGTTTATTCCGGCCCGGATCAATTCTGCAAAATTATCCCAGTTTGACGGAATTTTTCCATCTGGCCACATCATTCCGTTTATAACCTCGTTTCCAATTTGTACCATTTCAGGCATAGCTCCAGCTTCCCGGAAAGTTTTAATTGTCTCACGCGTATATATTAGGAAGGTCAGTAGGTGTATGAAATAGCCTGAGTCTTATCCAGTTATAACCATGATCCTTAAAAATCATAAGACCCGGTTTGGCTATATCGTTCTCTTTAAACTTGAATCCTCTGTCTTCGGCATTTTTAAGAAAAGAAAAGTCGGCACCTATAGCGTATTCCTGCCCGGAAAGAATTGATGTTTTCATGATGAGAATCAGAATAATAACTGGAATTATTATAGTTACGGGTCGCGACCGGTAATTATTGGTGACATAAAATGAAATTGTATTTTTCATAATGAATCGTTTTGTTGCTATACAAATCTATATAAATATTCGTGAATTAGTCTCTAGTGACCGGATGCGATCCTGTATCTATAATAAACAATAATATATTTTTGGTGCCATAATTTCATGTTATTTTAATAACATTGTAAAAAATACATTTTTTTCTCACCTTTGGCACTGGAAAACCAAGGCAATATATCTGATTATGAGAAAATGGCGAATAGAAGATTCAGCAGAATTATATAATGTAAACGGATGGGGAGTTGATTACTTTTCCATAAACGAGAGGGGAAACGTAACTGTTACTCCGCAGAGAAACGGGTTTTCTGTTGATCTGAAAGATCTTCTTGATGAACTGATATTATCAGATGTATCGACTCCGGTACTGGTAAGGTTCCCTGATATTCTGGATGATCGTATAATCAGTATATCTAAATGCTTCAAATCGGCTTCAGAGGAGTATGGCTACAAAGCCCAGAACTTTATTATTTATCCGATAAAGGTGAATCAGATGAGACCTGTGGTGGAGGAGATTGTGAGTCATGGGAAAAAATTCAACATAGGTCTCGAGGCAGGTTCCAAACCTGAACTTCATGCCGTGATTGCCATTAATACTGACCCTGAGTCCCTTATAATCTGCAACGGTTATAAAGATGAAGATTATATTGAGCTTGCCCTTCTTGCACAGAAGATGGGCAAGAGAATATTTCTGGTAGTTGAAAAACTTAATGAACTAAAGCTGATTACATCGATCGCAAAACGGCTGAAGGTGAAGCCGAATCTTGGGATCAGGATTAAACTTGCAAGTGTTGGCAGTGGAAAATGGGAAGATTCAGGAGGAGATATCAGTAAATTCGGGTTGACTTCGAGCGAACTACTTGAAGCAATAGATTACATTGAGAAAAACAAGATGAGAAATTGTGTCAGGCTGATACATTTTCACATTGGCAGCCAGGTCACAAAAATTCGCAGGATAAAAATTGCATTACGTGAGGCATCTCAGTTCTACGTTCAGTTACGACAGCTGGGTTTTAATGTGGAATTTGTAGATATCGGTGGTGGTCTGGGTGTTGACTATGACGGCACAGGCTCTTCAAACAGCGAAAGCAGTGTTAATTATACCATTCAGGAATATGTAAATGATTCTATTAGCGCATTTGTTGACGCAAGTAATAAAAACAATATTCCTCATCCGAATATCATAACCGAATCAGGCCGGTCACTTACTGCACATCATTCTGTTCTGATTATTGAAGTTCTTGAGACCACTACGCTTCCATCCTGGGATGTCGAAGACCATCTCAATGATCATGACCATGAACTGGTGAAAGAACTATTCCTTTTATGGGATAATTTTAATCAGTCCAGGATGCTTGAAACATGGCATGATGCCCAACAGATTAGGGAGGAAGCTCTTGACAAATTTAGTTTCGGACTTATTGATCTCAAAACACGGGCCCAGATCGAAAGACTTTTCTGGTCTGTCGCGCGGAAAGTTTATCAGATGGCAAACGTAACGAAACATGTACCGGAAGAATTGCGACAGATATCTCGAATACTATCTGACAAATACTTTTGTAATTTTTCACTCTTCCAGTCACTTCCCGATGCATGGGCAATTGATCAGATATTCCCGATTATGCCTATCCACAGACTTAATGAGGAACCTTTACGTAATGCTACTATCCAGGATATGACATGCGATTCTGACGGAAAAATTGACAATTTTATTTCAACACGAAATTCATCACACCATCTGCCGGTTCACTCTCTGAGAGGGAAAGAGCCATATTATCTTGGAGTCTTCCTTGTTGGAGCATACCAGGAAATACTTGGAGACCTTCACAACTTGTTCGGCGATACAAATGCCGTTCATGTCTCAGTTGACTCTGACGGCTATAAGATCGATCAGGTGATCGATGGAGAGACTGTCGCTGAAGTGCTTGAGTATGTCCAGTATAACTCAAAGAAGATGGTACGGACTGTTGAATCATGGGTCACAACATCGGTAAAAGCAGGTATAATAACACTTGAAGAGGGTAAAGAATTTCTGTCAAATTATCGTTCAGGTCTGTACGGATATACTTATCTTGAATAAATTATTTTGATTTTCTTTCAATCTCTGGCTATTTTAAGATTTTTTTTTTAATTTGGTTTTTTAATTCTCAATTTATTGATCGTTAATTATTAACCTACTAATCCTTTCAATTATGAGTGACAGTACCTTTGATTTTAATCTGTTTATTAAGGAATCCAAAGATGTCCTGGTAAATCCGAAAGCTTACTTCTCAACCATGAAAACAACGGGAGGTATGAGCGAACCTCTGATTAAGGCAGTAATTTATGGTGCGATTGCAGGAGCAATTGCATTCATATGGAGTCTTCTGCATCTAGGTGCTTTAGGTGGTGGTGTGTTTGGTGGAGCTTTTGGGATAATGATCTTTATCGGGAGAATTATTGGATCAATTATCGGATTATTCATTGGTGCAGTTATATTGCTTGTCATTTCTTCAATTTGTAAAGGGAGTACCGATTTTGAAGCAAATGTTAGAGTGACTGCAGCTGTTTTAGTTGTAATGCCTATTAGTGCTTTCTTAGGCTTTGCTCTTCACATTAACTTTTATCTTGGAACAATAATTAGTCTTGCTGTAAGTATTTATGCATTATGGCTGCTTTATAATGGTCTCGTTGAAGCTCTTAAAGCAAATCCCGAAACTACGAAAATCGTTATGTACGTATTAATTGCGCTTACTATTCTTTTTACGGTAATTACGGTGAGTACGACTAATAGATTTATGAGAGGATTTAATAATAAAGATTATAAAGAGATGATGAAAGATTTACCCAAAAATTAATAACCTGTAATCCTTTCAACGCCAGGTTTCGCAGATACTTTTTTTGTTGGACCCGGCGTTTTTATTTTAGAAATATCTTCAAAAGATCAAAGATTACACAATCAGGAATAATTGGCTATATTGGAAGATTAAAAGAGTAGAATTGAAAGGTAATATTATGAAATCGTCATTATTGATTTTGTTGTTCTTCTTGTGTTATGGGTTAAATGCCCAGAAAAGCAATCTGAATATGAGCAGATGGCATTTCTCTGATAAAATTGAAGCGTCTGATTATCAACTGATCAGGAAGGCTAGGCTATCCTATAGTCTTTCAAACGACAATGACAATTTTTATGTTGATATAAAGGTTGAAGATCAGGGAGTTCAGAACAGGATTTTAAAAGAGGGACTTACAATCTGGATTAATATGGATGGAAAGCCTGTAAAAAACTTGGGTGTCAGGTTTCCTCTCGGATCTCAAAATCAGGGAGGCCATAGGAAAGCTGATCGTCATGAAAACAATTCAGTTCCGGATGGAAACTCGGTTAATCCTCTCACTCTGGCAAATACGATTGAAATTATAGGATTCACAAATGAACAGCAAAGGCGCTTTCCATCAGATAATCATGATAATTTCAGAGGTTCGGTTATATACAATGAAGCAGGAACACTCTATTATAAACTGATAATACCAATTGCCAAGCTTCCTGTAAGAAACTCAAGAGAAGGTCATGGTGCAATGCCTTTTACTCTTGGTATTGAGTATGGTTCTTCGCCAATATTGAATAAACAGGAAAACAGGGGTCCCAGGCCATCTTCATTATTCCATTCAGGCAGATCAGGCGGTGGAGAATCAGAATTGAACTGGATTAATAATGTCAAACTTGCAACTTCGAAGTAGTTTTTATAGTTTTATCTTTCAATTTTTTATATGATCTGCTCTGGCCAGACGAAATTAATTCATGTTAAATAATAATATGAAAAACTGGGTATTCTCCAGAAATATATTTGTAGTTCTTATATATAGGATTCTACTTATAATGGTCCTGTTCTCGTTATGCAGAATAGGATTCTTCGTGTTTAATTTCAAAATGTTTCCTGGAGTAACGACTAAGTCAATTTCTTACAATTTTGAGAGGTGGTCTGTCATTCGACATTTCTGCTGTGGTATATATCAACATGCTTTTCATTCTTTTGCATATTATTCCGTTGGAAGTCCGCTATAAAGATGTCTATCAGGTCAATTCTGAAGTATATCTTCTTTATTACTAATGGTATAGCCATTGCCATGAACGGGATGGATTTTGTTTATTACAGGTTTGTAGACAAGAGAGCAACAGCAGATGTCTTTAAAACATTCGAGCATGATACAAATAACACGAAAGTGTTTTTCAGATTTCTGGTTGATTACTGGCCGGCAACACTTTTTACCATTCTTTGTCTGGTTCTTAATGGTTTATCTCTATAAGAAAGTTAAGGTTGAAAAGCCTGTTAGTGTCAATAAAATAGGATATTATTCCGTAAACATTCTGATGATCCCTCTTGTTATTGCACTGGTTATAGGGGCTGCACGGGGTGGCTATAAACACTCAACACGTCCGATTACTATAAGCAACGCGGCACGTTATGTAGATTCACCTCGCGATGTAGCTATTGTCCTGAATACTCCTTTCAGTATTTTCAGAACTTTAGGTAAAAAACCCCTTGAGAGATTTAATTTTTTTGATAGTGACAAACTGACTAAACTCTACAATCCTCTTTATATCCCTTCAACAACAAAACCTTTTACCAACGAGAATGTGGTTATAATAATTCTTGAAAGTTTTGCAAGAGAGTATATCGGATCGCTAAATCCCGGCCTCGAGGGAGGAACATATAAGGGTTATACTCCATTTATAGATTCCCTTATTAATGTCAGTCTTACATTTGATGTATCTATTGCTAACGGGAAAAAATCCATTGATGCCATGCCTTCAGTTTTGGCATCAGTCCCTTCCCTCGAAACGCCATATATTATTTCTCATTATGCCAATAATCAGATCAACGGGCTTGCTGAATTACTTAAAAGAAAAGGTTATTATTCAGCTTATTTCCATGGTGCACCTAATGGATCCATGGGATTTGACTCATTTACAAAAATGGCGGGATTTGATGACTACATCGGGCTAAATCAATATCCGGATAAGGCAGATTTTGATGGCATATGGGGAGTGTGGGATGAGCCTTTTTTTAAATTTTTTGGAGAAAAACTAAATACCTTCAAACAGCCATTTTTAGCTTCAATATTCTCAGTATCATCTCATCATCCGTTTAAAGTTCCTGAAAAATACGCAGGTAAGTTTAAAAAAGGCCCTGCACCAATCCTTGAAGTTATAGGTTACAGTGACTTTGCTTTACGCGAATTTTTTAATCAGATTTCTAAAAGCCCATGGTTTAAGAATACTCTTTTTGTTCTCACTGCTGATCATACCAATGAATCGGTACATAAAGAATTTCAGAATAATTTTGGTGCTTACTGCGTGCCAATTATATTTTTTAAACCAGGCAGTGATCTGAAGGGTATTAAAAACAGGATTGCTCAACAAATAGATATAATGCCAACGATTCTGAATTATCTTAATTATGATGAGGACTACATTGCCTTCGGTAATAACCTGTTGGATGATTCATATGAATCTTTCGCCTTCAATACTAACGGGAGTACTTATAACTTATATATGAAAGATCATATACTTGAAATGATTGATAATAAGCCTGTTGGACTGTATAATTATAAGAATGATTTGTTTCTGGAAAATAGCCTTTTAGAGAAAGAACCGGAACTTGAGAAACAGATGGAAGAGAAACTGAAAGCCATAATACAAACTTATAACAGCAGGCTGATTGACAATAATATGATCGTCAGAAAACCCTGACAAGTTGTAGAATTGAATTTGGATTTATACAAATTACTGATTTTATTAAAATTAAATTATGAATACTCGTCGTCAGTTTTTAAAGTTAGCAGGAACAGGAGTTCTTGCAGTTGGTGCTACTTCACTATATGCCTCCTCATCGATGCCGGATTCAGTTGAGAACGGACTGAACACTTTCAGTATTGGCATGGCGGGATATACATTCAAGGAATTCACCGTCGAGAAGACTATCGAGATGATGAAGAGAATCGGAGTTGCCAATCTCTCTCTGAAAGATTTTCATATGCCAATGAACAGCAATAAGGAACAGATAAATGCGATTATCGGAAAGTTTAAATCTGCCGGCATCAATGTTTACACGGTTGGCGTTGTTTATATGAAGACACAGGAATCTGTTGATCAGGCTTTTGAATANNTTATGTTGAGAAAAAGATAAAAACTTACGACTTTAAAATGGCTATTCATAATCATGGACCTGATAATCCATTATACCCCAACGCTACAGATATCTGGAACCATATTAAGGATCTTGATGCGAGAATTGGAATTTGTATCGACATCGGGCATACCACCCGCGACGG
>PLLX01000069.1:0-11137 GCA_003141415.1 Bacteroidales bacterium | reverse complement strand
TGCAGCCTTGAGTTTGAAAAAGATATGACAGACCCTCTTCCGGGCATTGCCGAATCTATTGGATATTTGAAGGGAGTAATGGCCTGCAGATAAGCCTGTATGCGGTATGCGGTGTGAGGGAAAAGATAAAAGACAAAAGTAAAAAGACAAAAGTTGAAAATCGGTAAACGCTAAATGCTGAACATTTGATCATATAATAACTTATTATTACAAGTATGTCAGATTCAAGAAGAGATTTCCTGAAAAAAGCGGTAGCAGGTACCGTGGGATTGACGGTAGGAGGCAAAATCTTAGCTTCAACTGCCCGCAGTTATCAAAATATTTCAGGGGCAAATGACATCATCCGTATCGCAATAATAGGATGTAACAGTCGTGGCGCCTCAATGTCAGGCACATTTGCCAGGCAAAAAAACACTGAGATTATTTATATCTGCGATGTCGATGAGATAGCCATGCAGAAAGGGATTAAATCTGTTAAGGAGGTTACAGGAAAGGAACCTAAAGGAGTAAGGGACTTTCGTAAGATTCTGGATGATAAAGATCTGGATGCCGTCTATATTGCTGCCCCGGATCATTGGCATGCTCCGGCTTCAATCATAAGCCTTAAAGCCGGGAAACATGTATATGTCGAAAAACCATTAAGCCATAATCCTCATGAGGGAGAGATGCTGGTAAAAGCAGCTGAAAAGTACAAACGTATTGTTCAGATTGGCACTCAACGCCGTTCCTGGCCAACACTGACCCAGGGACTGACTGAATTAAAAGATGGAATCATAGGCAAGGTTTACATGGCAAAAGCATGGTATGCCAATACGAGAGGCCCGATCGGGATCGGCAAAATTGTTCCGGTTCCTTCAAATCTTGATTATGAATTATGGCAGGGACCCGCGCCACATCGTCCCTATAAGGATAACCTTATTCATTATAACTGGCACTGGTTCTGGAACTGGGGCACCGGAGAAGCTTTGAATAACGGTACTCACGATATTGACGTTGCAAGGTGGGGACTCGGTTTGGATTATCCTCTTAAAGTGAATTCGGTCGGCGGACGGTACCAATTTAAAGATGATTGGGAAACACCTGATACACAGGTTATTACATTTGAAGCTCCGGGTGCAACAATTGTATGGGAGGGTAGGAGTTGTAATGGAAGCTATAATGATAACAGGTCACGGGGTGTCATCTTTCATGGCGAAAACGGATCCCTTCATACCGGTGATAACAGTTACATTATTTTTGACAATAAAAATAAACTCGTGAAGGATGTAAAGTCTGATACTGTCATCAGTGAAGGTTTAAATACAACAAGTCCGGGTGAAGATCTAGACGCTCTTCATGTGGTAAATTTTCTGGAAAATATCCGCAATAACAGGAAACCTTTTGCTGATGCTTTGACAGGTCATAAAAGCACCCTGTGGATGCAACTGGGAAATATCTCTCAGCGGGTAGGACATACTCTTAATATCGATCCCTCAAACGGCCATATCATCGGTGACAATGAAGCAATGAAACTATGGTCCAGGAAATACGAAAATGGCTGGGAACCAACTGTCTAATAGACTTAGTGCTCTGAGCAATGAGCCCTTTGCCCTGTGCCTTTTAGTATTTCTTCAGAAGATCCAGTAATTTGCTATCCAGTTTGTGTCCGTACCAGTCGGTATAATTAACATCGTCACGTCCTGAGTCAAGAATTCCAAAATCACCTCTGAAATTCCAGAGTGCATAGCCGATACCATTTTTTGTAAGTATATCCACAACATCACCGAACCACGCCAGAAATACTTCATGAGGTGTTTTTTTCCAGCAACCGCATTCCCCGCAATGAACACCTATTCCTTTATTTAACAGGTCGATCCATGGTTTATAAAAGTCTTCCAGTTGTTGCCTGCCATAAATCTTACCATCAATAGTTCCCGGCCAAACCGGAGCCGGCGCCTTTGAAGGGTCTTTCCAAACCCATGGAGCCTGGTAATGTGAGACGAGTCCTGGCCAGTAACCACGACAACTTTGGCTTATATTCAGGTCAATTAATTCAGGAATTACATTATTCCCTCCACCATTTCCATCGGCGATTATCAGGCGGTTGGGACTGGCTGCCCTGATTGCTTTGGAGGCACCTTCAGCAACCTTGTGATAGATATCACCGGGGACGAGACCTTTTTTTGCGAACTGGTCATTCATGTCTTCTATATAAGCAGGTTCGTTGAGCAGGTCAAAACTTAATTTTTCAGATGAAATACTTTTATAGCGCTCTGCCCACATTCCCCAATGAAAATTAAAGGCATCCTGAGCCTCTTTATCTTTCCACAGGTTGAATGGTTCATGGAACCCTGCATTTATGCAATACCCGGGGCCTCTGTGCAGGTTCAAACTCACATGTAACCCGTGTTTTTGAGCCATAAATACCAATTGATCAATATCATCCAGAACTTTCGGGTTGGTCTTATAGACCTCATCAGCAGTTATGTCTTTCGAACGGTCAAACGAAAGATATCTTGGGTAAGCCATTGGTAGTCTGACAAAATCGAAGCCCCAGTCAGACATCCATTTGAAATCATCCTCAGTTGTCCTGTTTGCTTCTGTGTTACCAGGTTGGGATGGCGAAAAATAATCGAGCAGGTTAAAGCCTTTCCACCTTGGTAATAAATTTTTTGATGATATTTGACTTACTGCAAAAGCTGTCTTTCCTCCTAACGTAAGGACAGTTGCGGCTAATGTTGTATTCTTTATGAACAGGCGGCGATTTATTTTATTTTTACTCATTTCATTCCCGGTTTAATAATCCTAAATTTATGTTATTATTTTGGTTTTCTGAAACAATCTTTATTAACTGCAATTTATATTTCTGAATTTACTTTTTCATCTTCATTTTTTTTGGTAAGTTTAGTACTGCATTAATTGAGGATTAAATACTTAAACGAATCTTATGAAAACAAATTGTTTTTTTCTTGTTTTGATATTTGTACTTAGTTCTGGAACTCTGGCTGGTCAGAATGAACAGCAAACAGCTCAGGCTGAGCAAAAACTAAGTGCCACTTCCAAATACGATTTTATTCCTGGGGAATCATTAATGTTTTATGATGACTTCACACAGGATAATATTGGTGATTTTCCGGCTTTATGGAACACCGATGGTTCGGGTGAGATCGTTACCACAAACCTTTTCCCTGGAAGGTGGCTGAAACTGGGCGTTGGCGCGGAATTTGTTCCTGCAACAAAAAAGGTATTTCCTGATAATTATACTATTGAATTTGACTTACTGCCTATTCCCGGACCTAACGACGAAAAGACAATAATTTTTGGTTTCTATATCTATTCTGCAATAAATCCTAATGACCTTGCAGAGGGTGGTGCAATACCCGGAGTGGCAGGTATCAGAATGAAATTTGGCAATTATCAGCATGAATATTCAACATATTCGGAAGGAGTTTATAATCTGAATGGGAATACTGAAAATAATCCATTAGTTATTAATCAAAAAGCGAGATTGTCATTCTGGGTTCAAAAGACCCGGGTAAGGGCCTATTTAAATGATGTTAAAATTTTTGATCTGGCAAAAGCGCTGGCGCCTGGGCTGGGCTATAATGCTCTCCGATTTGAAACAGGTTCTGAGGCACAAAATTTAATCGCAAATTTCAGGGTGGCAGTTGGCGCTCCGGATATGCGTAACAAACTAATTACTGAAGGAAAACTTGTGACATACGGGATCTATTTCGATTCAGGTAGTGATAAGATTAAACCTGAATCGGCAGGAACGATGAAGGAGATTGCAACTGTCCTTAAAGAGAACCCGACTGTAAAAATAAAGATAATTGGGCATACAGACAGCGATGGCGATGATGCCAAAAACCTGGACCTCTCAAAACGGAGGTCAATTTCAGTTAAAAATGCTTTAAGTACTGAATATGGCATTGATGCGTTACGGCTTGAAACTGACGGGAAAGGTGAAACAGAGCCCATTGCGGACAATTCTTCCCCGGAAGGAAAAGCCAAAAACCGAAGGGTGGAGCTGATTAAACTATAACTTGCTTTAGCTCTCCTTTGTGTTCCTTAGTGTTAAAACTTGTATTATTCTATAATCAACCGATAACAATTTCTTAATGATTAAAGATGGTTGAATGAAACTTTGGTCTGTTTATTCGTATCTTTGCAAAATGAAAGATGAAATAGATATACCAATTCAAAAAGAGGAAGATTTTGTAGCTGCGAATATTCGCAGGGACAATTATTCACAGATCAGGGATTTACAGGCTTTAGAGTTTAACACTGCAATTGCCAGCAGACTTCTGGCTCAAGACAAGAGTCAGGTTAAGTGTGAAAAATGCGGCAAAGAATTTGCAGTTGAAGCAGGTGCAAAAGAATTAATGAAGTGTCCCGATTGTAGATAGAAGCTTTTAACCTGAATGAATTTTTGGATGAATTAAGCAATTCCATTTCATGCTAGATGACTCTATTTAGCGTCGTTTGTCATTTCCGGCATCAGGATTAAATCTCAGGTTCATCAATTCAAAAAACAAGGATGTCTTAAAACCGGATAATTGCCTGTACTGGTTTTATTACCTATTAATTTTAGATTTTATATTCAATAATTGCGATTATGAATAAATTCTTAAGGATATTTGGTGCAATTCTGGTTGGCGTTCTGCTTTTTATTGCAGTGCAAAAAATCTTTTTTAAAACTCCTTCTATTGATAAAGATGTTTCAAAATTTGCAAAAAATATGAATAAAACCTGCCCATCAATGGTTGATATTGAAACCCGATTGGATAAAGTAATAGCTTTTGCTGACAATAATCTCCAATTCAATTATACACTGATACATATGATTAAGGATTCGTTACCTATCAGTAAGTTAAAGAATTATATGGAACCAATGATATTGAATAAAATTAAAACATCGCCCACTTTAAGTAAGTTCCTCAATAAAAATCTGACATGGATTTATTCTTATAATGACAAGAAAGGGGATTTTATCTTTAAAATTACTTATTCACCCCAACAGTTAAATAATTAAAAGCTGTTTAAAAAGATAATCCCATAAAAATAGAGTCTCTGAATTTCAGAGGCTTTTTTGTTTTTGTTTTGGGGTATGAAATAATATCAAAAAATCACTTAAGGAAATTTCTTCCATCTTGATAAATTCATGATGATTGGGATTTTAATTGACTTTCAAAGAAGTTTTTCATAACTTTAATAAATTATCTTCTTTCATTATACCTGTCAGATTCATTGATCTTCAAACTTTTTAGGTTGAATATATTAAGAACTATATTGTGAAAAAATTATTGCAAATATTACTTCTCCTGATGCCAGTTAATTGTAATGCTCAAAATCTGATATTCAAAAACAGAGAAAACCTGAAGGGTTATATACTTTAAAAAATTGTTTAGTTCTGAGGTTATAGGAAATTACTTTTATTCTATTGTCACTACCCAATTTGAAAATTAATCTTTTGAGAATATTCGGGAATTGTTGACAGATTTAACAAAAACAATAGATTATAATAATGGTGATATTCAACCAAATGCACTTTGAAATAAATAAATATTTGGCTTTTTCGATTATGGGTTAACTTGCAGACAAAACAAAAATGACACTTACATAGCTTTGTTTTGAATCATGTTGCCAGGTTTCCAAACAGGGCTTTCATAAAACAATTAAGTTCATGAAGTGTTAAAATTTAATTGATTTTAATTTAGAAGGAGTGTAATTTTGTTTTAGATATTAGAAAAATGACAGGAAATCAATTTTTAAGAGTATTGTAATAGCTCACTTTAATCAAAAATATCATACAAATTATTCATCATTTCAATAAGCACCTTATGCATGAAATTAAATAAAATTAATCAGTAAAACCATGAAAATTAAAAACAAGATTTGGTTTTGCACATTAATTGTGGTCCCTATTTTTGTTTTCAGTTGTAATAAGGAGGAAAATGTTATTCATATATTGAATCCATGGATTTCCTATGGTTCTCTGACTGATCAGGATGGGAATACTTATAAAACCATTCTCATCGGCACCCAAACCTGGATGGCTCGAAACCTTAATACCACGAAATATAAGGATGGAACATCCATTCCTGTAATAACTGATGCAACTTACTGGAGTAATCTCTCAACTCCGGGCTGTTGCTGGCAAAACAATGATCCGGCTCGTAAAGTTACCTATGGTGTCCTGTATAACTGGTATACTGTTAACACCGGCAAGCTATGCCCCTCCGGTTGGCATGTACCCGACGATGGAGAATGGACCAAATTGACAGACTATCTGGGAAGCGAGAACATTGCAGGTGGTAAGCTTAAGGAATCCGGTTTCAAACATTGGAACAACCCCAACACCGGCGCCACCAATGAAACCTACTTTTCGGCCTTCCCGGGAGGCGACCGTCTTAACAGCCCTGCTGCTTTATTCGAAAACCTTGGTAATATGGGTGGCTGGTGGACTACTGAGTTTAATGAAGACTTAGCCATCAGCCGGAAAATGTACAACTATAGCGACCATGTTCTGAAGTTGTTCTACCCTAAGCAATGTGGTTTGTCTGTACGTTGTGTCTGGGATTATTAGACTTTTTGACTTTTATTCTATTTTTTTGGCCCCGTTGGTTTATAAATTTGATTAGCCAATTCTTTGGCACGGTGTGAAGTAAGCACACACTTAAGAACAGATTAAAGATCTGCTTTTAAGTTATATAAGAATAATCCTGCACGAACTTTAATAAATTAAAGGCAGCAGAAAAGTTTTATTAATTTACAACAACTTTTCCGATCATACCAGGGTTTATCCTGCTAAAATATTGATAAGTTCCTGCATCTAAAAACTTGTAGCTGTAAGATCCATTACTGCTAATGATGCTGTTAAACAGACCATCATCACTTGTAACAGATTGAGTATCTAAACCTTTGTTTGTCCAGGTAATTGTAGTCCCTGCTGCAACTGTAATTTCAGCCGGGTTAAATCCCCCATGATCAACTGAGATCACGTTAATTCCTGTAGGTCCTTCATAGACTCCCGAACCGCTTCCATCAGACATAGTTTTTGTGCAACTGTTCGAAATGCTTAGTATTGCTAAAAGAATAGCAATTTCTGATAATATCCTACTTTTTGAACCAATTATTTTTTTCATTGCTTTTATTTTAATGCAGTAAAACATATTTTGACTTCCTTTTGAAAAGTCTTTAACGGTTAAGCTTATTATTGCCTTTTTGTGATAGCCAGACCAATCAAGGTTTTTAGTATTATCAATATATTTTTTCAATTGTGCTAAGGAAGGCATACTATTATCTGTCTTCGCTTCAATCACATATCGAAAGGCTTTCTTGATATTATCTTCAATTACGATATCCATAATTCCACTTTTATCATCATTATACTTTTGAAGATGAATGGAATAATCTGAATATTCTTTTTTGTATGATTTACCTCTTATACTCTTGAGAATTCCGATCTCCTTCAATAAGAGAATTAGTATATCGGAACTTTTACTTAAAACATAACCAAATGAAAAAGTCAAAGCATTTTCATTATCGCCTATTAATCTAAATATGCTACAACATTTCGAATTATGTAATGTCAGGATATGCATTTTAATGATTTAACCTTTTCAAAGATAATCGTAAATTATAAAAAGAAATTAAGGATTATGGAGTCTTAAAATGACTCCGAGCCAGTAACTATAATAATCATTTAATTAGAACACCTTCTGATAGACTTTGTCTTTTATTGCAGATTAGTATAGCTTAATGTATAGTATGTTTTTCATGAAAATATTGCATAATGATACATCGATAGAATAATTACAGAAGTTGTTTTCAAAGTTGAGATTTTAAAATGTCAATCACTAACTAATTTAAATTGAATCAGAAATCTAATTATTACATCTTGCAATAAATTAATCAGCAAAGATATTAGAAGTTCTTTCTTTGAGTAGATCATGGTACCCAGTTTTCATTTCATCCGGAAGAAAACTTATATCAATAAATTTGTGCCAATTATCAAGTGATGTTTTAAACCTATTGAATATATTCTCAATGGCTTTATTATAGACATGAAATCTGGCCATGGCTTCAACAAAGTCTTTCTTTTTGATTTTTTTCTTCTTGCCATTTAAAGTCAAAGCCAATTCTTCTGTATCTCCTACTACTACAAGGGCGGATGCGACCATATCATATGCCGGACTTAATATATAACCTATATCAGAATTGTCAATAAGAGAGAAGTTTTTTAAATGCATGTCTGCATTGCCAGTAAGGAATGAGAAAAGGACCTGTTCAAAGAAATTAGTTACGTCTAATCCCGGGTTTGCCGAATATTTGAAAATAGCTTTTGCTATCTGTTCATGCGATCCTTGATATTTTTGTTCAGTTAGCCTTTCTGTAAGCTGACACATGTCTTCCATAGGTATTTTCAGTTCATTACTTCTGTCAATCCGCTTAGTTATGTATGAAAGGTTTCCGGAACTCAATCTAATTAAAGAATGTGGTACAACTTCAATACCTGAAATTTCTGCCAGATGCATTGTAAGATCTTCAAGTTCAGGAAGAAATTTGTATTGTTTGGTAGGCGGTTTCAAAATGTAGCCGCCCCAAAGTCCTATGATAGTAAACCATTGAGGTTCATCTTTTTTCGATAACTTCTCTATGTGAAGTGATAACTTTGGTTGTACCCCTGTGACAGTTGACTGAGATTTTATTACTTTCTCGGCAAGCTGTAACATGTTATCGTCTGAATATGGTAATTCAGGTGGGATAGGTGTTCCAAATATCTTCCTGGAACATGATGGATGAAATTCATATGTTTCTTCTCCTAATTCATCATAACAATATAAACATCTTCCCATAATCATTTATTAAGTGTTATCTTCTTCAATACTCACTGCACCAATGCAATCCTTACAGCAGGCAAGTAGCAAACCCATTCGATCCCAGGCATTAAGTTTCCAGTTTTTTTCAGCGATTTCCAATAACCATCCTTCAGGAATCAACCCATCAAAAAAAGGAAACATTGTTTTGCTAAAGTGAGTTTTCTCCTGTAAAGGAAGCGTTAAGCTGACTGGTTTGACTTTAGATATGGTTAAGTAGTTCATGTCGTATAAAAATTCATAACCATCATCGGTCTCAGTTAAATAACCGGCCAGTTCCTTCTGCATATAGACTTTTGCTTTTCTCATTCATTGACAAGTTTATTCCGGTTAATTGGTTGAGGTCCCAGCTCCAGTCCAAATAGTTGCAATACTTGATTTACTTTATCCATTCGTAGAGTAGTTTTTCCTTGTTCAAGATCACGTACAAATCGAAGTCCCACGCCAGCTTTTTCAGATAATTGCTGCTGACTGAGGTTTAACTTTTTCCTTTTGTCTTTAAGAAAGTCGGATAATGACATTGATTCTTGTTCCATAATTTATACCTTATCGGGTATAAAGATAAGCATTTTTACATAATTTATACCTTATCGGGTATAAAAAGAGGTATTTTAAGATAAATTATACCTTATCGGGTATAATAATGAGTATAATTAGCTAAAATATACCTGATCAGGTATAATCAAAATGAAATACAGGAATTAGCTTTTAAAAATCAGTTCTGTGAAAACCATTTATTTATTATGAAAACTATTTAAAAAACAGGTTAATTCATGAAAAACACTTATAAAACGGTCTGATCCATGAAACACGTTTATAAAAGGACTGGGTTTTCATTACTGCCATTCCTTCAGAAAGTCTTTAAACAGGTGTGTTTTATGATGATCAGTTAATAATGGGTCAGGATCATTGATCAAAGGATCGTACCATGAAACTTTATTCTCTGCCCAATTCATCCTTGTCTTCAATTCTTCAGAAACAGTTCCATTCTTAACAGCATTCGTTTCAACTGTCTGGATGTAATTCCAGAGGATGTTTGCCTGATGAAGACGAATAGCCTGGAGAAAGAGTTTTTTAAAAGCATGTGCCTCTTTATCCTGTCGTTTCTTGAGTTCTCGTTCAATTTTTTCCTGCTCTTCCCATATTTTTCTCCGGATTTCAGATGCAATCCTTTCTTCCTTCATCCTTTTACCCTCTAACTCAAGCATTGCAATAATAGTGGAAATCTTAGTTTTAATTGGTTCATATCCATCTTTGACTTCTTTTCGGTTATACGATCTAATATCAATGACAAAAACAAATTCCCCGGTTGATTCATATTGTTGTCCATCATAACTGGTTTTAATATCAGATATTCTTTGTTTTTCTCTTAACCTGAATTTTACTTGTTCATCACCAATCTTTGCATATGTTGTAAAATGATCGGCTATTATATCGTGTTTCCTGGACCTGAGCACCTTAATGATAGTGTCCAATAGTCTAAATGCTCTTGGTCTGCTTTCTTCCTGAACCTGGATATTCAGAACATTAATCCTGTCAGGATGGGTTCCATGATGGCTTTTATAATATCTGCTGACTGCATCATAATAGTCCATAGTGCTTCTGATAAGTTTATCAGGTCGGGAGGACAGCCTTTCCGGAACTGTTAATGGTAAATCCTTTGTATGGTCGATTGACTGAATTAGTTTTCGCTGTTGTACAATGGGAGAATCAATATTAATATCACCTTCTCCTTTTTCGCCAAGGGTTATTTCATCTTTCTCTTCATACTTCGCTGGCAGTTTTGTGACGTTTACTTGCTTACCATACTGAATTTTTTGCCAATACCCCATTGCAGGGATAGGAATATTCATTCGCTTGCAGATTTTCCGAAGGCCATTATCAGAAATCTTATACTTCTTTGCAAGTCTTGAGAGTGGTTCCGCCCACACTAAATCATAGAGTTCTTTGCGAGTTAATGTTATCTGTTCCATATCATTTCATTAAAAATGTTGCATAAAAGGTAGTAATACTACCAATATCGGAACATTTTTAATGAAATGTAGTTTTGTACCTGTAGATAAAAATCAGAAATCAAATTCCAGAAGTTCCTCATCCCTGGTTACTTCATACCATAATTTCCTGGACATTAGTTCATCGTATTCTTCTTTGTCCATTAACCTCCAAAGTATGTACACATCTTTCTTTAATGTATGACAAAAAGAAATAATCTTGTTTTGTGAGAAGAAGAACAAGCTGCAGTATAAGTAACCCCTTTCAATATGGACATTCGTAAC
>PLLX01000243.1 GCA_003141415.1 Bacteroidales bacterium | reverse complement strand
TAATAAATGATCCTTACCTGTCCTTTGGAATACCTGAGAGAATCAAGAAATCCATGAAGCGGATAGTCTGAAAGTTTTTCAGGAATGACAGGCAATGAATCGGTTACAGAAATGACGTTCCCAGAAGTTATCTGTAAGGTATCTGCCGGCTTTTTTAGCATCACCTCGTTATCCTTACTTACTGATATTAAAGTACTTAGGAGATCAGCCGGAATAAATTCATTAATTGAAGGGAAAAGTTGATTTGCATGAATTATATAATGAAGACCAGTAAAACAGGNNTTCTGCCCAACCTTTATTTTGCCAGCCTCAGAAATATTATTTAATGACAGGACTTGTGTTGCAGTAACATTATCAAACATCTTAACAATATCCCAGATAGTATCTCCATTACGAACCGTATAAATGATATACTCACCATCTGTTTCCTCGTGCACCAATGTTGCAGTTGCTGCCAGAGGCTGGGAATTAGGTATAGCAGTTTTTCCAACCAATGCCTGTTTCTCAACTAATGACATGGTATTGATTTTCGAAAAATACTCAGATTTGGCCGGATCAACATAAATTGCCAGTTTGTGACCAACTCTTATATTGTTACGGTAAATATTATTCCAGTCCCTTAATTCTGATACTCCAATCTTATACCAGTCACAGATAAATCTAATGTTATCCCCATCCTTAATGGTATAAATCAACTTGGTTTTGCCTTTAATATTTGTTGTTATGTAAGAGGAACGCGTAGGATCGGCTATACGGGTTGTCTTGGTTAAGTAAATATCTGATTTATAGTTTCTTATTGTGTCATTTAAGTCAATAAAATCTCCCAGATGATTCATTGGCAAAGTAAGAGTTTGTGGTTTTGAGGAGCCTGGAACCAATCCTGTTTTATATTGAGGATTGAGCGCCTGAAGCTCACCTAAAGGAATATTCATTACCGCAGAAATCTGTGCGAGATGAATATCTTTATTAACCATAATAGTGTCAGTTGCCACAGGTATATTCAATGGCAATGGTTGAAGATTATGCTCTGCATAATAGTTAACTGCATAAACTGCAGCAATATACTGGGGAATGTAGCCCCTGGTTTCCTTGGGAAGCCTGTAATATATTCCCCAGTAGTCCTTTTTATTTCCTGATCTTTTTATGGCTTTATTAACATTGCCAGGTCCGCAATTATATGCAGCAATAACAAGGACCCAGTCATTATAAATCTGATACAGGTCCTTCAGATATCGTGCTGCTGCATGAGTGGCTTTTACCGGGTCTCTGCGCTCATCAACAACAGAATTTATTGTAAGTCCGTACATGCGTCCGGTGCTATACATGAATTGCCACATCCCTGTTGCTCCCGACCGTCCGTTTACCACGCCAGGATTAAGAGCTGATTCAATAACAGCCATATATTGAAGTTCCGCAGGGAGACCATAAGAATCAAATACGTCTTCGATCATCGGAAAATAATAGTCCTTTAATCCAAGAACCGCGCAGAATTTTTCTCTTTTCCTGATAGTATACACTTCAATATGATTCCTGATAATATTATTGAAAGGAAGAAAGATTATTGAATTAATCTTAGCCAACCTGTGTTCGTATACCGAATCAGGACATTGTAATCCAATCGTATCTCCCTCATGCTCACTAAGATTATTCTTGATAGCATTCTTAACATACCAGGTAGTTACCAGGCTGTCAAGATCACGGGCGATATGCTCACTACTGTCATCCGATTTAATAATTATAGTGTCTACATCAGATGCTGCATTCACCTTCAGAATTGCCAGGAAGAAAATTATCAGTATTGCTTTAAATCTCATAATTAAATAATTAGTTTAAAAGTTTATTTTCAAATCCACACTTATTCCTGCTCCTATGAACCCCCCAGGTAAACTCATTTGCGTAGGAACGAAAGTAATATTAAGATTATTACTTATATCATAGTTAAAAAGACTGGCATCTACATTTGCATCAAGTATCGAAACAAGATACCATCCGGCGATGCCAATATACGAAAGATCTCGATATCTCTTGTAATAATCAACCATTCGCAGCATTCCATCCTTAAAATATGTGTAATTTGAAAGAATATAATCATTGGGATATACTACAGGATCGTATGTTTTTTGAGGGATAGTAGGCGATATCACTTTGAGGTAGCTATTTGTTTCTTTAATATTATCTGTAAAATCCTGATAAGCTTTCATATAAAGGAGGTAATTCTTTGAATTGAACCCGGCACTATAGACAAGTGCACCGAAACCGATATAAACTACCGGGATTTTCCAGTATTTTCTATTATATATCTGACCCAGTCCGGGAAATGAAACTGCCAACATTGTTGCCCTGAGCGGCTCAGGCTTAAACTTGTGTTTAGCAGTTGTGTCAACAGCGAGTGTATCTTGTGCAACCCTGTTCTTGTGGTTAACCCGTGTGGCAACAGCGAGTGTATCCTGCGAAAACATGTTCTGCTGAATGCAAAGTAACTGCAGGATAATTATAATCAGTATTTTGTGAAAAGTCTTCAAAATAATCAATTACCGGTTTTTATATTCTAAAACCAGTATAACGGACGATAAAGATAATTATTTTCAGGAGTTCAGACGGTCAAATACTCCTAAAATGCGTTCCATTTCGTCAGTGCTTTCAAATGGGATCACTATTTTACCCTTCCCCTTCTCGTTTATTCTGAAATTTACTTTGGCTGAAAATATCTTATTTAGATGGTCAGAAAGCTGAGTGAAATCACTATTTAATTTTCTCTTTTTCTCAATCTTCCCAGGGTCTTTGGTCTTTTCAGATTGTAATTGTCTGACCAGCTCTTCTGCCTGACGCACAGACAATTCACCATCAATGATTTTATAATAAACATTGATCTGTTTTTTCGGATCTTCAATATTGACAAGGGTCCTGGCATGGCCCATCATCAGGTGCTTATTTTTAATGCCAAGTTGTATTTCGGCAGGCAGTTTCAGAAGGCGCAAATAATTTGCCACAGTTGATCTTTGTTTGCCTACTCTGTCGCTTAGTTGTTCCTGGGTGAGTTTACACTCCTCTATCAGCCTCTGGAAACTAATTGCTACCTCTACAGCATCAAGATCTTCACGCTGGATGTTTTCAACCAGTGCCAGTTCGAGCATTGCCTGATCATCTGCTGTTCTTATAAAGGCGGGGACATGGGTCAGTCCTGCCAGGCGGGCCGCCCTTAGTCTTCTTTCTCCTGAAATGAGCTGGAAATGTCCTGCACCGACTTCACGTACTGTAAGCGGTTGAACAATGCCAAGTTTCTTAATTGAAGATGAAAGTTCTTCAAGCGCTTGTTCGTCAAAGCTTGTACGTGGTTGAAAAGGGTTAGCTTCGATTGAATCAACAGAGATATTAAGGTTTGCTTCAACTTTTTTTTCAAGGATCTCTTTCTCCACACCATCAATCAATGCACCAAGACCTCTTCCTAAAGCATTTTTCTTTGTCATATTCATTCTGTTTCCGGTAATTGAAAAGTTGTTTAATTACTGCTTAACTCTCGTTTCCTGTTTCTCAATCAGCTCTTTGGCCAGATTAAGATAATTCACCGTGCCTCTTGAATCGGCATCGTATAGAATAGCCGGTTGACCAAAGCTTGGTGCTTCCGAGAGTTTTACATTTCTCTGGATTATTGTCTTAAAAACCATTTGCTGAAAATGCTTATTGACTTCATCAGCAACCTGATTTGATAGCCTTAGACGTCCGTCGTACATAGTAAGAAGGAAACCCTCTATCTCAAGCTCACGATTAAGATTATTCTGAATAATTTTTATTGTATTAAGAAGTTTACCAAGCCCCTCAAGTGCAAAATATTCGCATTGAACCGGTATTATTACAGAATGTGATGCTGTAAGCGCATTAACAGTAAGCAGGCCCAGAGAAGGAGAACAGTCAATCAGAATATAATCATAATCAGCTTCGATTTTTTTAAGTACTCCCTTAAGTATTTTTTCCCTTTCATGTCTGTCAAGCATTTCAATTTCTGCACCCACGAGGTCAATATTTGACGGAATTATTGAAAGGTTCTCAACCTCACATTTGAGTAAAGCTTCCCCTGGTTCTTTCCCGTCAATAAGACAATCGTATATTGTGCATCTTATCTGTCGCGTGTCGATTCCAATACCGGAGGTTGCATTTGCCTGAGGGTCACCATCAACGATCAGCACCTTCTTTTCCAGAGCGGCAAGACTGGCTGCCAGGTTTATTGCCGTTGTAGTCTTCCCAACGCCACCCTTCTGATTTGCTATCGCTATAATCCTTCCCATCTCTTCCTTACTTTATTTGAGTTATGTTTTGCGTCTCAAATTTACTATTTATGCCCTTCTGCTACCGGCAGTCAAAGATGTAGTTGTAAACATTTTTTTCGGGTTTTTCAACACCTTATTAACATTGATGTTTCTTGTCATATAACGTAACTTATTGATTATATGGCCAATTAGGAACCAGACAGATTGAAAATCGTCTTTTTACAAACCAACCTCAGAATAACAGTAAGTCTGATAAACAGTTCCTTAAAGTGATAATAAACCTGATTTTATAAAATTTGTCTATTTATTTCCATCTTTGTCTGCCAAATATCCGAATCATATGAGTCATGATACCGATCAGAAAGAATGGCTGATCATAGTAAATCCGAATGCCGGAAACGGAAGAGGTAAAAAGGACTGGGAAAAGATATCAGCTCTTCTCAAAAGAGAGGGTATATCGTTTGCAGCAAATTTTACAGAAAGAAAAGGTCATGCTATCGACCTGACACTGAAGGCAATTTCTGCAGGCTTCAGGAAAATAATTACTGTTGGAGGAGATGGAACACTCAATGAGGTCGTTAATGGAGTGTTTACCAATAGTTCATGTCTTTCCACCGATGTTATTCTCTCATTGATACCTGTTGGCACAGGGAATGACTGGGGCAGAATGTTTGGAATACCACTGGATTATGAAAAAGCTGTAAAGATAATACGTGAGAATAAAACATTGTTGCATGATGTTGGACTGGTAAGCTATTATAATGGTGCTGAGAAAAAGAACAGGTATTTTATCAATATAGCAGGACTCGGATTTGAATCAGTGGTAGTCAGAAAAACCAACATTCAGAAGGACAAGGGACATGGTGGCAAGTTAATATACTTTTACAATCTGCTTACCAGTCTTCTTTCCTACAAGAACACTAAAGCCGAAATCAATATTGACGGGGAGATAATCCACGCAGAGGTTTTTTCACTTAATGTTGGCAACGGTCGTTATTGCGGAGGAGGTATGAGACAGACACCCAGGGCTTTACCTGATGACGGACTTCTTGATGTTACTGTAATAAATGGAATGGGTAAATTTGAGATTGTCAGAAACCTGAAGATCCTTTATGATGGCACAATCCTTCAACATCCAAAGATTGACGGGTATAAGTGTAAAAATATAAAGATCAGTTCAGAGTCTGCAATGTATGCCGAAGCTGATGGTGAATCTCTTGGTCAGACTCCTGCAGAATTCAGTATTATCCCGGAAGGTATTAATATTGTTTATAGAATTAAACTTATTCCGTAACCTTTATCTCGAACAATTTGGGCCACTTTTTCCCTGTAACAAAAATCCTGTTACCCTTGTTATCATAAGCAATCCCATTTAATACATCAGTCTCCGCATCCCGATCCGAGGCGGGCAGGATTCCTTTCAAATCAATGTACCCAAGAACTTTACCTGTTGACGGATCAATCCGAGCAATATGATCGCTAATCCAGATATTTGCCCATATTTCACCATTAATGTATTCCAGTTCATTCAGTGAGTCTCTTTTTTTCTCATTATCGTAAACCTCAATTTTCGAGATAACAGTAAACATATCAGGCTCATAGAAATACAAAACATTTGATCCGTCACTCATAACAATCTTGTCATCCATAGTAGTCAAACCCCAACCCTGAGTTGGATAATAGATTTTATTTATAAGTTTAAAATCCAATTTATTATACACAAATCCAACTTTACTTTTCCAGGTTACCTGAAATATGCGGTCGCGGTAAAGTGCGATACCTTCACCAAATAATGACTCATCAAGGTCATGCTGCCTGAGAACCTTACCTGTTTCCAGTTCCACTTCCCTTAAAGTCGACCCGCTCTCCTGACCAGTGCCCTCAAAAAGTTCTCCCTTGTCGTAGAAAAGTCCCTGTGTGAATGCAGCCCTGTCGTGAGGATATGTATGAATTACCTTATAACCATACTTTTTTGGAACTATGTCAGAATAGATTACCACAAAACGAGTAATTGTATTCTTTGGTTTACCTCCTTTATAAGCTGTAACTTTTAAAGATTTTCGGCCCGTAGTAACAGTGAACACTGGAGGTATAGAATAATTCCATGGATCATATTTAATAGTTGCTACATGATTCCCATTAAAAAAAACAGTCACAGAGTCGGGTATTGTTTTGTTATCTTCAAGAGCCAGGGTCAATTTAACAGGTTGGTTAATCTTGAAACCTGTATTTTCTTCAGGTGAAATTATTTTAATAAGTTTTTCAGGGGGATCTTCGTTCATGACCCTGGAGGGTTGAACTATGGTTTCTTTCATTTTCCCCGATCGACCCGAGCATGAAAGTGTCAATGTAAGGAGAAGAAATACAGAGAGAAAGATGAGATATTTTTGATAATCGGTTTTCATTCGTCTTTGTTTTCCGGGTTAAACAATCTTTTAAAAATATTCTTTCTTGCCGATAATATTCTTTTCTCAGCTTCCTGTTCCTGAAGTTCATAGGGGGTTAATATCTGCCATACACCGCTCCAACCCGGAAATCCTCCAATGTTTCTATCGTCAATATAGATGTCAGCATTAATCTTCCGGCTTACTGTCTCATCAAATACCTCCTCAGGATAGTTTTTATTAACTGCGTAAAACTCAATTCCATTCTTCATGCAATACTCTACAGCTTCATCGAGTTCCTTACCTGTCCGGAAAGTCCAGAGGATGAGACTTGCTCCCAGCTTTTCAAGTTCCTTAAGTGTCTGAAAGGCAAAAAGTTTCTCTTTGCCGATTCCTGGAAACTCATGTTCAACTATTGTTCCATCAAAATCAACTGCAATTTTTATACCTTTAAAGTCAACCATTCAATATTTATATAATTTGATACAAATCTAATAATAAATGAGAAAAGAATGACCTAATTAAGATATAGGGAAAGGTGACCTTACTGAAATTTATCTTAATTTTACATCCCTTCTGAATTACCTATCTCATTTCAATATGAAACATTTTCCAAATTTTATAACATCCCTTAATCTGACGTCGGGATTTATTGCAATAATTTTTGCAGCAAATGGCCATTTGGTTACAGCTTCCTGGTTTATATTAGCAGCAATGATCTTTGACTTTCTCGATGGTTTTTCTGCCAGGTTACTGAAAACATATTCTGCCATAGGTAAAGAACTTGATAGTCTTGCCGATGTTGTAAGTTTTGGTGTTGCACCAGGATTAATAATCTATCATCTGCTTTATGACTCTATATCATTGAATTCCACTATTTCTATAAATACTGATGTTTTAAAAGCTGTAATATTAATGTTGATCGCTGCAATAATGCCGGTTTGTGGAGCGATACGGCTCGCAATTTTCAACTTAGATTCCACGCAGGCTACAACATTTAAAGGATTACCAATCCCTGCAAATGCTCTTGCAGTAATTTCAGTTATTATTGCTGGAAATTATTCACAATCGCAGCTGTTCAACTCATTTACCGGGTCTCCTTTCCTCCTTATAATCTTTACCATTATATTATCCTTGTTAATGGTCACCAGAATACCTTTGCTTTCTCTTAAGGTTTCATCACTGAAACTAAAGGGAAATGAAGGTAGATATATTCTAGCTGGACTGGTAGTTATTTGCTTTGCAATTTTTGGAATTCTTGCGATGCCCTTAATAATACCTCTTTATATTATTTCTTCGGCAATATCATTACTCTTCTGACCAGTTATCACCGCTTGTTTTGAGGTTGTCGAGAATTGTTGTCTGAATACGTATTGATTCCTGGTGAAGAAGTGTCATCAGTCTTTCAATAAAAGCAGGTTCCATATTCAATAAAGTGCCATGGTCTGTTCGGGTACGCAGAATTTCCAGCCAGCGTTCTATCTGAAGTACTGCAACGTTATTTTTAAATTTATATTCACCCATATTCTTCGAAATATTCATTCTTGATGCAACAAGCTCAATTAACTGAAAATCAATTGAATCTATTTGATTGCGTAACTCTTCAAGCTGATTGAGGAATCCTTTATCATCAATCGTAGGCTGACGAATAATGAGGGTCGCCATTAATGAGCTGAACTGGTCAAAGTTCAGTTGCTGTGCAGAATCACTTAAAGCTTCGGAAGGATGGGAATGTACTTCAATCATCAGACCGTCCATGGTCAGATCAAGAGCTTTCTGGGATATTCCCGGAACTAAGTCTGCTCTGCCTGATATATGACTTGGATCGCATATAAGGGGAAGGTTCTGAATTCTCTGCCTCAGTTCTATGGGGATTTCCCATTTTGGCATATTTCGATACAGTGTTCTCTCAAATGGAGAAAAACCACGGTGCACTGCAGCAATCCTTTTTATACCGGCAGCATGTATCCTTTCAACGGCACCCTGCCATAAATCAATATCCGGATTCAACGGATTCTTAATTAGCACCGGAATATCAATACCTCTTAATGCTTCAGAAATTTCTTCAACAGAAAAAGGATTGGAGACAGTCCTGGCACCCAGCCAGAGAACATCAACTCCATGTTTCAGACAGGCTTCAATATGCTTTGGAGAGGCAACCTCAACTGTTACTCTCAGATTATACTCTGACTGAACTCTCTGAAGCCATTTCAAGGCTTTTACACCAACTCCGTTAAAAGTTCCGGGACGAGTCCTTGGTTTCCAGACACCTGCCCTGAAAATATTTACATTCCCGGTACTTTTTAAGAATGCGGCTATAGCTAATACCTGTTCCTCACTCTCTGCACTGCATGGTCCTGCAATGATAAACGGGTAATGCTCAGCCCCTTCGAACCAGGATTTTAATGATGGAAATTCCATAGAGATAATAATCGTTTCGGGTTACAAACGTACCTGATTTTTTGTTTGACTATCCCTTTTCGGAAAATTTCTTTTCGTAAACTGATAAAGCATATTTTATGGCAAACCAGCTTAACAGAATAAAGGCCGGCCAGATGAGGTATTGAAGCATTTGACTGATATACATTTCCTGTTATTTTAAATTTTCAATTTCTGATAGGGGCAATTGGTATGCGGTGTGAGGCATGCGGTGTGAGGCAATCTGCACAGGCCTCAAACCGGTTACCGCAAACCTTAATATTTGTGTTCCTCCGAGCTCATCTCCGCTTCGGTGATCTTGTTATTATTAATCGCTTTCCAGGCAAACCAGATGTAAGTTATAACAAAAGGTATAATAAATGAAACATACATCATGGTTTTCAAAGTAAAATGGCTTGAAGATGCATTACTGATTGTCAGAGAGCTCTGCAGATCAAACAGGGACGGATAAAATGAAGTCCCGTTAAAACCAGCTATAAGAAACAACGAGAATATTGAAAGCACTGTTCCCGACCCGGTAAACCAGATACCTGAAAGGCTTTTCCTGAATACAGTTATACCTATGCCAAATAAAACACTTGCTACTCCTGCCAGAAAAAGTATCAGAACAACTGGCATATGGATGAAATTATGCATGTATTTAAACTTTTCTACAGTTATTGAACTTGTTAAAGGATCAGCTGCAAACCCTTTTGAAAAAAGGAGAGAGATAACAAAAAACAGGAAGAAGATCAGAAAAGGGATTGAATTGGTAATCAATCCCTTAATTGATCTTTTTATTAAAGCATCATCTTCAAGAGTATTAATTATATATAACAAACCATTAATTCTGGCAAGAAATAATACTGCGAAACCAAGTGCAAGGTTTCGTAAATTCAGTAAAGCTTCAAGACCATACCATTGTGTTGCCCAATGTACCTGATTCATCTGGTTTAGTTTAAACATTGCGCCTGTAAAAAAAGTTGCAACTGCAACGCCTATTAGAAATGGCCCTAAAGAACCGTTAAGGAAGAGAAACAAGTCGAAAGTTTTCTGCCCCAGAATATTATTCGGTTTGGACCTGAATTCATATGCTATAGCCTGGATTGTAAAACTGAACAATATTGCAATCCAGACCCAATAAGCGCCACCAAAACTTGTTGCATAAAAAAGCGGGAAGGAGGCAAAAAAAGCTCCGCCAAAAGTTACAAGAGTTGTGAAAGTGAATTCCCATTTCCGACCCATAGTATTGACAATCATTGTCTTTTGAATATTGTTTTGAGGGAGTGAATAAATCAAAGATTGTCCTCCCTGAACGAACATCAGGAAGACCAGCAGACTGGCCAGAATCGAGACTATTATCCACCAGTAATGTTGCAGAAAGAGTTGAGAGATCATCACAGTCATAATATTGTCCTCCTAGTGTTTGGGTCCGGTTTTAATCTGTCTTACCATAATTGATACCTCTGAAATAAGCAATCCTGTAAAAAGAACTGCAAAAAGAATGAATGTAGTTATCACCGATCCTGTACTGATCTGCGAAACAGCTTTTGATACAGTCATCATATCCTGAATTATCCATGGCTGTCGGCCTAATTCGGTAAGTATCCAGCCAAGCTCACTTGCAATATATGGCAGAGGTATTGACAGCAGGGCTATCCACAAAAACCATTTGTTGTCTGAAATTGTCCCCTTAAACAGGAGATAGAGCGCTACCGAAAAAATCATTATAAAAAGGAAACCAAGTATAACCATCAGGTGAAAAGAATAAAATGAGGCCGTCACATCAGGGATAACGTCCTCAGGCTTATCAATAGACGCATAACCAAAGTATCTGAAGTATTTGTCGTTGAATTCTTTCTCTTTGAAAGTCCTTTTTATAGAGCTAATCTGCGCAGTGTCATTAATAAGCCTTGCACTTTTGTAAGAGGTAAGAACATCCCTGGCGAATTTACCATTCTTTATTTTTTCAGCTGTTGAGAGTAGGCCAAGTTTCTCATTACCCATTATATGATCCTGAAGTCCCTGAACGTAAGAATCTTTGTCACCGCCCGTAAGAACTGAAAGTAAATTGGGTATTTGTATTTTAAAAGCAAATTCCCTGACCTTTTTATCCCCTATTTTTTTATCTGTATCTTTCAGCAATCCGAAAGCTAATAACCCGGCATTACTTTTACCGTCGTAAAGTGCCTCCATCGAAGCAAATTTAACAGGCTGTACTTTTGATACTGTTCTGGCAGATTGATCCCCTGTATAAGCAACCATCAGAGAAGATAAAAGTCCGAATATCCCGGCTATAAGAATGCTCCTTTTTGCCATTTGTTCTTCGCGCTTCCTCATCAGATACCAGGCGCTTATCCCAAGAACAAACATTGATGCAAGCAGGAAACCGGATGAAATGGTATGCAAAAATTTATCAACTGCGACCTGATTAAAGAGTACCGCCCAAAAGCTAACCATTTCATTTCGTGCGGTATCAGGATTAAATATCATGCCGACAGGGTGTTGCATCCATGCATTCGCAACGAGAATCCACAGAGCCGAGAGATTGGCCCCGATAGCAACCAGCCATGTTGAGATAAGGTGAAACTTTTTACTCACTTTATTCCAGCCGAAAAACATCACCGCGACGAATGTTGATTCGAGAAAAAAAGCCAGTATACCTTCAACTGCAAGTGGTACACCGAAAATATCACCAACAAACCATGAGTAATTTGACCAGTTTGTACCAAACTCAAATTCAAGAATAATACCTGTCGCAATACCAATAGCGAAGTTAATCCCAAACAGAGTCATCCAGAACTGTGTGATACGTCTCCATTCTTCTTTACCTGTTTTAACANNTAAACTGCTGTCAGTGCAAATTGAGCCCTTGACCAGTCAACAAGGCTCAAATCAATGTTGTCTATCATGGTTATCGGATGAATTAGTTAATTGCTCAAGGACATGTTCACTTCTCTCTTTGTTATTAGGGTAATGCTTATAAAGAAAATCCTGAAAAAAGAAGATCTTCAGTATAGCAAACATAATAAAAAGTTTAATGATAATTATTACCCAAACCTTCCTTCCCCAGACGGACATGTTCCTGAATCCATCATAATAAAAACGTAATATTCGGTTCAATAAAGAAAATTTTTGTTCCATCTATCGGCTCGTTTCTATTTTAATTATAATCTCAATCAGGATTAATTTTAAATTTTTAATAAAAAACTATTCTTCCCCGGGTCTGTCATTTGACTGCAACGGCATCTGGGACTTGATTCCAATATTTTCACCCGACAAACTGGAAGTGATCTTCTGTACAGCCTTAAAATTATAAAAGAATTCCCGTGCAAATACCCTCAGCACGGTATAAGCGGGTATCCCGAATATCATACCTGGAATTCCGGCCGCAAATCCTGACGCCAGCACAACAATGAAAATCTCCAGAGGATGAGCCTTAACACTATTAGAAAATATAACCGGCTGGAATACAATATTATCTATTAAATGTGTTACAACTTCGACAATTATCATATATGTAACAAGCGGTATCACAACGGTGTTAAAATCCTGGTTAATATGCGAAGCAACGCCCATAGTAATTGCTATCGCCAATCCAATCCAGGGTCCGGCATAGGGAATAACATTTAAAATTCCGATAATAAGTCCCATTACCAGGGCCTGCTGAAAATCGATTCCGGCTATAGTCATTCCAATTGTAACAAGAATCATTATACACGTGCTTTGTATAACAATCCCGATGAAATACCTTGTAAGAAGACTTTTTATCGAATAAAGGGCCCTGTTTACATTATCTACATATTTATCAGGCACCCACATTAATATAGATTCAAAAAATAATTTCTGATCTTTCAGGAAGAAAAATGTAATAAATGTTATTGAGAATATCGCTATCAGTACATTACCAAGAACTCCGATAAGAGAACCGATAAAACTCTGTATCATGTTAATATTGAGAACTCCGGCGACCTTTCTTACAATGTAATCCTGAACAGTAAGGTTTTTAGGTATATCCTTGTTAATTGCCCTGAACAGACTCTCAACTTTATTTATGGGTCCCGCAACAATCTGAACAATTTTTTCGCTGTCGATTGTTGAAAAATAATTTATTTGTCGGGTTACAAGAGGAACGAAAATAACAAAAAACATAATAATTATTACCCAGATTACTATAAGAGTTAAAAGTGCCCCGAGTGACCGGGGAAAAGACCATTTCTTAATTCTGATTTTACAAAGGAGATCTACAAGGGGTCGACCCATAATAGAAAAAACACCTGAGACTAATATGTAAACAACTATATTCCGGAAAAACCAGGCACAGCCCAAAAGGATTAATATTCCACAAAAGATTAGAATGTTTCTTAAGGTTGCTTTCATTGTTAAAGGCATTTCCTGCTACAAACCTAATCCAATTTTTTGGAATTCACTAAAAATTATTACCCTTCAAGTACACTGTTTTTTCTGCCCCGATTCGTCTTGTTGTCATTTTGCCCTCCTTTCCCTCTAAAGGGGGGCTAACCCTCTGGAAATAAGTACAATTACTCTTAACATTGCAGAATTAGCTCCCCTTTAGGGGAGATGTCCCGCTTCAGCGGGACAGAGGGGCTTTTATCCTGAAATAAACATAATTTCAGGGGGAAGGACGCAAGCGGCCAGGGGACAATATATCTACTGTCATATTGACCGATATATATTAATTTTATATGCCATTATGTCATGTTTATTAATTTGGAACGAAGTTTGAAAATATGCTGAAGAACGATTAAATGTTAAACTTAAATTATAGGAGGACAAAACCATGTTACCAACAATTACTAGAAGAAGTTTCAGGCCATTTTACATGCCCAATATTTTTGATGATGATTTTTTTCCTGTTCTCTCAAACAGAACTAGTTCGATGCCGGCTGTGAACATCAGGGAAGATGATAAAAATTATGTACTTGACCTTGCTATTCCTGGGATTGAAAAGAAAGATCTGAATATCGATATGAATGAGGATGTTCTGACAATCTCATCGGAGAAAAAGAATGAATCGGAAAAAAGCAAAGATGGATATAAGAGAAAAGAATTCAGCTATTCAGCATTTTGCAGAAGTTTCTATATTCCCGAAAATGTAAACAGGGAAAAAATAGAAGCAAATTATAAAGATGGAATTCTTTCTGTAGCGCTTCCCAAACAGGAAGAAGAGAAAAACAAGATCACAAAAAAGATTGAAATTGCATAATTATATAAAAACTCCCGGCTAATTACCGGGAGTTTTTATATGACCACATTCCTGAATATATCTCTGACTAAAATTTCTCCCGAACTCTCTTAAATATTCCTTTTTGTGGTTATCTGCAAAAAATTTAAACGCAGCTGTTTCTTCAAATATTTTCAATTTAAGAAGGCGAAGGTTTTCGAGAATTAAATTTGGCGATTCTCCGCTCCATCCATACGAACCGAAAGCTCCACCTAATTTGCCCTTGTCACGTATTGGATTTATCAATGCGAGTAACTTATATACGGGGAGTAATGTATTCTGATTGATTGTCGGTGAGCCAATCAGCAAACCGTCTGCCATTATTATTTTTGACTCCAGATCTTCTAAAGAAATATTTTCAATATCTGTAATATCTACCGTAATATCCTTAGTCTCGAGGATCCCTTCAGCAATAAGATGAGCTGCTTCCTTTGTGTAACCATATGCAGAAACATAAGCTATCAGAATATTCATCCGGTTTTTTTCAGATACAATATTCAAATACTGGTCTGCATATTTTTCAGAAAGTTCAATAGCTTTTCTGAGGTTCTTTTCATGAATCGGTCCATGACCCGGGCAAATGAAATCAAGTTCAAGAGTCTTTAACTTTTCAATTGCTTTCAGCATGAACTTGCTGAACGGTCTCATGATAATATCAAAGTAGTATTTAAAAGATACAGTGTACTGCTCATCGAAGTTGCTGTACATTTCCGGAGAACAATAATGAGCTCCAAATACATCACAGGTAAATAATACTTTGTCCTCAACAAGCAATGTTAACATAGAATCAGGCCAATGGAGGTTTGGTGCCGAAAAGAACCTGAGGGTTTTATTGCCAAGATCCAGTGTGTCACCATCCTTAACAACAAGTGACTTAAATGGCTTATTTACAATATCTTCAAGGTACCTTATTGCGTTCCCGCTGCCAACAACGGTAGCTGAAGGTGCCAGATCGAGAAGAAGCCGGAGACTGCCAGAATGGTCAGGTTCAGTATGATCTAGTATAATATATTGAATCTCTTGAGGATCAGTAACTGATTTGAGTTTGCGAAGATATGTCTCACTGAATTTTTCTTTAGCAACCTCAACTATTGCTTTCTTATCTGCATTAATAAAATACGAGTTATAGGTTGTCCCAAAATCAGTATGCATCACTATATCGAAGGTCCTGATATCATAATCAAGTATTCCTATCCATTTGACATCACGGGTAACATCAATTATCTTATCGTCAACTCTGTTCATTTCATTTAACATTTTCAGATTTTGGCAATGATACTTTTATTTGCCTTTACCTGCTGGAGGATTGGAATCTCAACTTCAGTTCCAACCGGTAAGAAAATATCGACTCTTGATCCAAATTTAATAAAGCCAAGCTCGTCTCCCTGAAGTACCTCCACATTCTCCTTTGCATAAGTTACAATCCGCCGGGCTAAAGCACCGGCTACCTGCCTGATCATTACTTCTGTTCCATCTTTTGTTTTTATAACAATTGTACTCCTCTCATTCAATTCAGATGACTTAGGATGCCATGCAACCATATTCTGACCGGGATGATAACAAACATATTGTACCTTTCCAGATACAGGATATCTGTTACTATGCATATTGAAAGGGGACATAAAAATTGAAACCTGCAAACGCATATCTTTAAAATATTCATTTTCCATTGTCTCTTCAATGACCACAACTTTTCCATCAGCAGGTGCATAAATGAGCCCTGGGTCAGTTTCAAAGGAACGTGTAGGGAGTCTGAAGAAAAAGAGCAAGAAGATATAGAGCATAAAAGAGCAGATGAAAAATGCCCATCTCACAAATACTATATCTGCCCAGACAATATTAACAATGATATTCAGAATCAGCAATGTTATCAAACCAAAAGCTAATATCTTATATCCTTCCTTATGAATATGAATCTTCATCTGTTTAAAATTTGCACAAAACTAATCAAGTCATGTCAATCATCCAAAAAGTGATATAAAAAGATAGATAAGCGGGAAAGACATTATTGCGCTGTCGAACCTATCGAGAAATCCCCCGTGACCCGGCATTATTGTACCTGAATCCTTTACACCTATGCTTCTTTTGAGCATTGATTCTACCAGGTCCCCATATGTGCCCGCAACAGAAACTATCAGGGAGATAATTACCCAATGAATTTTGTTCACAACGCCCAGCCATCCAGAAAGAAACCAGGCTGCAATAGAGGCTATAATAATTCCACCGATAAAACCTTCCCATGTTTTTTTCGGGGAAATACGCTCCATTAATTTGTGCTTTCCAAAAGACATTCCGGTCAGATATGCACCCGTATCATTTGCCCAGATAAGAATAAAAAAACCAATAATTATTCCGGGTGAGAAGATGATCCTGCCATGAGGAAGTAATGAATTAAGCCCTGTTCTTGAGAATGCTGCAAAGGGGAACATTGAAAACGGAACAGCAGTGTAGAGTACCGAGAAAAATGTATGAGCCAGTGAATCAAATGGTTTCTCTTGTTTTCTGTACAATTCAATAACCATTATTATCAACATCATTGGAATAAGAACTAGGAAAGAATTTTTTGGAATCTCTGCTGAAGCAATCAGTGTTGAAATAACATATGCGGTAATCCCCGTAATGATCCCCGGTACCATTTGTGGCCTGACACCTGTGTTCCATATCATCAGGTAATATTCATACTGTGTTCCGATGAGCAGGACAAGTCCGGTAAGAAAAAATGAGATCGGGTGCAGCCAAAACCCTCCCATTATGAATATTACGATCCATGCTCCGGTTAACGTCCTTCTGAAAAAAGTATTCAAAACTTCAGTATATTATTCTTTAGGGTGTGTAATTCCTTAAGCTATGTAATCGTATCTGGTAATGATATATAATCAATATAATGTATAGAATAGGTGATCAGATCATTCTCTTACACACCTTTACTTTTGGACTTTGCTTTTTTCACTATATTCTCCTGAGGTACATTTTCTGTAACAGTCTCTTTTGGGGCTGATTTGACCTTTGCTTTCTCAGACGAAGACTTGTCTGATTTTTTGACTTTTTTAACTTCTTTATTCTCTTCGCTGTTATTTAGTGAAAGAGCCAATTTGGCTTCAGCTTCTTTCTCATCTTTCAATAACTCAGCCTTTCTCTTGCCAAAGATCCTTTCCAGATCTTCGCTGAAAATTACCTCTTTTTCAAGAAGAAGTTCTGCAAGCTCGGTAAGTCCTTTCATATTATTTTTAAGAACTTCTTTGGCCCGCACGTACGATTCTGCAATTATCAGGTTAACCTCCTGATCTATAAGTTCTGCGGTCTTCTCACTATAAGGTTTTGTGAATCCAAAATCAGATTGACCTGATGAATCGTAGAAACTTATATTTCCAACCTTATCGCTCATTCCGAAAAAGGAAACCATAGCATAAGCCTGTTTTGTAATTTTCTCAAGGTCACTAAGGGCTCCTGTTGAAATTCTCCCGAAAATCAGTTCTTCAGATGCTCTGCCTCCCAGGGCATACGCCATCTCATCTAGAATCTGTTCACGAGTGGTAAGCTGGCGTTCTTCAGGAAGATACCACGCTGCACCGAGAGCCCTTCCGCGAGGAATAATAGTCACTTTAAGCAAAGGACTGGCATATTCGAGTAACCAGCTGACAGTAGCATGACCGGCTTCATGATATGCAATAGTTTTTTTCTCAACGGGTGAAATGATCTTTGTTTTTCTTTCCAGTCCCCCTACAATACGATCGACAGCATCAAGAAAGTCTTGTTTTTCAACGACTGTCTTGTTTTTCCTTGCTGCAATAAGGGCCGCTTCGTTACATACATTTGCAATATCAGCGCCAGAAAAGCCAGGAGTTTGTTTTGCCATAAATCCTATATCAAAACTTTTTACAAGTTTAATAGGACGAAGATGAACTTTAAATATAGCTTCTCTTTCAACGAGGTCAGGAAGCTCCACATGGATCTGACGATCAAAACGACCGGCACGCATCAGCGCTCTGTCGAGGATATCTGCCCTGTTTGTGGCTGCAAGGATTATGACTCCCATGTTTGTACCGAAACCATCCATCTCAGTAAGAAGCTGGTTCAGAGTATTTTCTCTCTCGTCGTTCGAGCCAAAGTTTGCATTACGACCTCTTGCCCGGCCAACAGCATCAATTTCATCTATAAAGACAATACAAGGTGCTTTTTCTTTTGCCTGTTTAAACAGATCTCTGACTCGGGAAGCGCCCACACCAACAAACATTTCAACAAAATCTGAACCTGAGATGGAAAAGAATGGCACGTTTGCTTCTCCGGCAACCGCTTTTGCAAGCATGGTTTTTCCGGTCCCGGGAGGACCTATCAAAAGTGCACCCTTAGGAATTTTACCTCCAAGGTTTGTGTACTTCTTGGGATTCTTAAGAAAATCAACAATTTCCATTACTTCAGTCTTGGCCTCTTCAAGACCTGCGACATCATTGAAGTTTAACTTTACATTTGTATCCTTATCGAAGATCTGGGCACGTGATTTACCAACGCTGAAAATACCGCCTGCTCCTCCTGCTCCGCCTCCTGACATCCGTTTCATCATAAAGAGCCAGAATCCAATTAACAGAACTGGCAGCAACAGCCAGGAGAGTATATCGCCAAACCAGTTTGGACGTTTTAGATATTCGGGAGAAATAACTTCATTATCATTATACCCGGCATTTTTCTGATCTGCCTTGAAATCAGATATGAAGCTGCTGAGATCTCCTATGGTAATAGTGAAATTTGGTTTTACCGCTGATAATCCAAAACCTGTTCCCGGTTTTGGAAGTTTTGGATATCTGCCAGATTCCAATGCTTCCTTCTTAAGGTAGATTTCGGCCTGATCTTTGTTTATCACGATTATTTTATCAATATCGTGATTTTTAATCATCTCCCTTATTTCGCTTGTGGTTGTCTGCTGTACTCCTTTGCCATTGTTAAACAGCGAAAAAAGAATCAGTGAAACAGCAAGAACTGCAAAGATCCAGTTGGTATTAAAACGTGGTTTTAAATTCTTATCAGGCTTTTTGTCCGATGCCTGATTATTATTATTTGTATTTTCTGTCATAAATATTTAACTTACTGCATTTTATCTTCCATGGCTTCAATTGCTGCATCAGCCCAGAGCGACTCCAGACTGTAAAAATTCCTGTACTCTTCAAGAAAAACATGAACAATTAAATTTCCATAGTCAAGAAGTACCCAGAAACAATTGTCAAGCCCCTCAACATGTAACGGTTTTTCAAGAACTTCCTTTCTCACTGTATCATCTACAGAATCACAAATGGCACTAACCTGGGTCCCGGACGAGGCGTGACATATGATAAAATAATCTGCAATCCTGTTCTCTAGTTTCCTTAAATCGATTTTCAGAACATTTTGCCCTTTCTTCTCAAAAATACCCTTTAAAACACTCCCCAAAAGGACGTCAGCTCCGTCAGATTTTTTCTTCATCAATATTTATCGGTTTTATATTAAGTCGCAAAAGTACCACTTTAATCTGTATTTTTGTTACTGTAATGCTCTTTTGCAATTTCAATGCCAATCTTAAAAGTATGGAAAAAACCGATGGCTAAAATGACTTGTTTCTAATTAAACCACTATTAATCATGATAATAGGTTCAAATTTATTATTTTTTGAAAACCTGCCATCGACAAATATTCAAACATCTGACATTTTAAGGAAGAATAACCTGCAGGAGGGTACAATTATTTATACAAATTATCAATCGGCTGGCAAGGGCTATTCCGGAAACAGCTGGGAAAGTGAGAAAGATAAGAACTTACTAATCAGCATTGTACTATTTCCTTCATTTATGAAACCGGAGGACCAGTTCTATATTTCAATGACAATCTCTCTTGGAATTTGCGATTTTTTACTGAGATTTATTCCTGGTTGCTCAATAAAATGGCCTAATGACATTTATGTAAACAATGACAAAATAGCAGGTATTTTAATTGAGAACTCTGTATCAGGCAATAAGATTGATTTTACAATTGCAGGGATTGGTCTAAATATTAATCAGGAAAAGTTCTTAAGTAATGCACCCAATCCGGTATCACTTTGTCTGTTATCCGGCATAAGCTATGATCTTCCTGCTTGTATGAATAAGCTCGTAACTGATCTCGACAAGAGGTATAAACAACTAATTACAGGAAATTCCTCAGAAATAAAGAAGGAGTATATTTCGAAATTATACCGTTTGAATGAATGGAGTAAATTCAAAGATATCAGAGGTAATTTCACAGGTAGAATTTTAACCGTTGGCGACTATGGCCGGATAAAAATTGAGAAACAGAACAGGGAAATAAACGAGTATTCTTTTAAAGAGATAGAGTTTATTCATTAGTATTTTCCCAGCCACTGAAGCTTTCCATTTCATTAATAAGAATTTCGAGGAACCGGCTGATTGGTTTAGCCATCAACATCTTCATCATCGGATTAAGGTCCGCGCTCAATATAACCCTCACATCAGCCTGTCTTTTAATATTATCTGAAATATCCAGCGTCAGTGAAAAGTCATTTTTTTTCAGAGCGTCTCCGTTAAAAATAACCTTATTGTATTTTTCTTTTTCAGCAAGTCTTACAGTTACTTTTCCAAGCATAGATACACTGAAACTGCAGGATTCTTTTTCAGCATTCCAGTCATTGATGGTCATTTTTGGTATAAATTGTTCGAAATTCCTGATATCGGTCACAAAAGCAAAAACTTCTTCAGCATTGCAGTTCAATCTTCCCGACCTGCTTTCAAAATATGATAGATCGCCCATGATAAAATACTCTATATTTAAATGTAATTCAACTAAATACCACAGTTTTATCGCCCCTTCAGGGGAGATACCGCATTGCGGCAGATGGGTCTTACAGGGGAAAAGTGTTTTATTTAACGCCCCAGTTAACCGGATCCAGTCTCCAGTTTTTCAAAGTTTCAACTTCTGTCTGACCTATATACCCTGTTTTAAGAGCTGTTTCAACCAGGACGGAATAGTTGCTTAACACATTCAGTTGGCAATTTTGGGAGGCAAAGGCATTGGCAGCCTTTTTAAATTCATAAGTAAATATTGCCACCATTCCCAGAACTTCACAACCTGATTCCCTGAGAGCATTCACGGCATTCAGGCTGCTCCCACCTGTAGATATCAGATCCTCAATAACTACTACCTTTTGCCCTTTTTCAAAATAACCTTCAATCTGGTTTCCAAGTCCATGTTCTTTTGCACCTGATCTGACATAGATAAATGGTAAACCAAGTTTGTCTGAGACAAGAGCTCCATGTGCAATTGCACCCGTTGCAACACCGGCTATCATTTCTGTTTGTGGATAGAGATTTTTTATTATGGCAGCAAAGGAATCGCGGATATACGACCGTACTTCCGGGAAGGAAAGAGTCTTTCGATTATCACAATATATAGGTGATTTCCATCCCGAGGTCCATGTAAAGGGATTTGATGGTTGCAATTTAATTGCTTTAATTTGTAAAAGATATTCAGCAGTTTTTTTTTCAAAATTCCCCATTGGAGTATGTATAAAGTTCACTTCGAGAACAGGTTTATAATGCTAAGCCCTGAACCAGACAGGATACAAAAATACGGCTTATTCTATAAATTCAATGATACAAAGGAACTTTATAAGATAATCGCTGATTTTCAGTCAGATAAGAGTATTCCTGCCATCAATGTCTTTGGCCCCGACATCAAACATATCTGGAAGATCTTCAGAATTTATTTTACAGAAGTTGGCGCTGCCGGCGGATTGGTAAAGCATACTTCAGGCCGATACCTTTTTATTGAAAAGAAGGGTAAGCTCGATCTGCCCAAAGGGCATATTGAAAAAGGTGAAGAACCTGAGGCATGTGCTTTACGGGAAGTATGCGAAGAATGCGGGATTACAGGACATACTATCGTGAAGCCGATATGTCCAAGTTATCATACATATAGCTGGGAAGGTATTTCATATCTGAAGAAAACAAGCTGGTTCCTTATGAAATATAACGGGAAAATGATAATTGAACCGCAGGCATCTGAAGGTATAACAAAAGTTGAATGGCTTTTTCCCGATGAATTGAATTCAATTAAAAGCAGCGCATGGCTGTCGCTTATGGATCTTATCAACTGCTCAATTCTCAGGTGATGTTGTCTTAATCTTCGATCCCTTTATAATTCTTGAGATTAATAGCTGCGGGAACAAATTTGGAGGCGTCACCTCCGCTTCTAATTATATCCCTGACAATCGTAGAATTAATAAATGAATGTTCCGGAACTGTAAGAAGAAATACCGATTCGATATCCGGCGCCATTGATTTATTTACCTGACCAATAGCCCTTTCAAATTCAAAATCAGCAGCTGTTCTTAGCCCACGAAGGAGATATTTGGCTCCGTTTCTTTTACAATAATCTACAGTAAGTCCCTCGTATTGATCCACTCTTACTCTCGGTTCATTTTCAAAAACCCTGTTAATCATTTCTTTCCTTGTCTCAAGAGAATAGAAGGTTTTTTTCAATGCATTTGTACCTACAGCGACGATGATCTCATCAAAAAGGCTTATTGCCCGCCTTATGATTGCTTCATGTCCGATTGTGAAAGGATCAAATGATCCGGGAAAAACAGCTATCTTCTTCATTCAAATGATATTTTTTTGGGATTCTTTACCTTTTGTTTAAGTAAGGCAAGTTCGAGTACACCCATAATTGTCTCCACATAATGGAATTTTAATCCTCTTATATATATTTCCTTAATGTTTTCAACATCTTTTCTGTTTTCTTCCGAAACAATTATCTCCTTTATGCTGGCACGTTTTGCTGCAAGTATTTTTTCCTTTATTCCACCTACCGGTAGGACTTTCCCTCTTAATGTTATCTCACCGGTCATTGCCAGGTATTTTTTTACTTTTCTCTGTGTAAATGCAGAAGCAATCGAAGCAGCCATAGTAATTCCGGCTGATGGTCCGTCTTTTGGAATTGCTCCTTCAGGAACATGTATATGAATATTCCATTTTTCAGAGAAATTATCGGGAAGTTCGAGCAATTCTGCATTTGATTTCAGGTACTCAAGAGCAATAATTGCTGATTCCTTCATTACCTCTCCAAGATTACCGGTCAGAGTCAGTTTTCCTGTACCCTTGCTGAGGCTGGTTTCTACAAATAAAATCTCTCCACCTGCTGCAGTCCATGCAAGTCCGGTTACTACCCCTGCCTGTTCATTTCCTGAATAAAGATCTCGCGTATATTTTGTAGGTCCGAGCATTTCGCTCAGTGTTGTTCCCGAAAGAGCAATGTCATATTTTGTATCCGATGCTATATTTTTGGCTGTGACTCTTACTATTTTTGCCAGACGTTTATCAAGTTCACGAACACCTGATTCTCTTGTATATTTTTCGATGAGCATCTCCATTACCTTATCGTCTATGGTGATCTGATCCTTTTTTACACCGTGATTTTCAAGTTGTTTAGGGAAGAGATGCCGTCTTGCAATCTCAAGCTTCTCTTCAACAAGGTAACCGGTTATTTCAATCAGTTCCATTCTGTCTCTAAGAGCCGGACTGATTGTAGCAAGATTATTAGCTGTGGCTATGAATAACACCTTCGACAGATCATATTCCATTTCAAGGAAGTTATCAAAGAAGGTGCTGTTCTGTTCCGGATCAAGTACTTCCAGCAGCGCAGAAGACGGGTCACCCCTGAAATCCTGTCCGACTTTGTCAATTTCATCAAGAATAAAAACAGGATTTGAGGAACCGGCTCTTTTTATATTCTGGATTATTCTTCCGGGCATAGCTCCGATATAAGTTTTTCTATGGCCTCTTATCTCTGCTTCATCATGTAATCCGCCAAGTGACATTCTGACATACTTCCTGTCAAGCGCTTTGGCTACTGACCTGCCAAGAGAGGTCTTTCCAACACCAGGTGGGCCGTATAGGCAGAGTATCGGAGATTTTAAATCACCTTTAAGTTTAAGAACCGCCAGATGTTCGAGGATTCTTTCTTTAACCTCATCGAGCCCAAAATGATCCGAATCAAGTACTCGCCGGGCATTACTAAGATCGAGGTTATCCACAGTATAAAAATCCCATGGCAGATCAAGAAGGGTCTGAATATAGTTTACCTGAACGGAATACTCAGCTGCTGCAGGGTTTAAACGATGCAGCTTATCGAGTTCTTTATCGAATACCTTTTTAACTTCAATATTCCACTTTTTGGTCTCAGCTTTTTTAACATACTCCTCTATCTCTTTTTCAACAGGGTTTCCACCTAGCTCATTCTGAATAGTCTTCATCTGTTGATGCAGCAAAAATTCCCTCTGTTGCTGGTCAAGGTCACTTTTGACCTTTGACTGTAATTCATTCTTAAGTTCCAGTACCTGAATTTCCTGAACGAGAAACTCGAGTAACATGAAACCCCTGTCGCGCAAACTGTTTATTTCCAGCAGTTTTTGCTTATCCTGAACCTTTATATCGGTATTGGAACAGATGAAATTAATAAGGTATGTATTATTCTCAATGTTCTTAATAGCAAAAGAAGCCTCAGGACTTATATTGGGATTAATTTTAATTATTTTGAGTGATAAATCTTTCAGGGAGCCGACAATAGCATCAAAATCCTTGCTCAGGATATCCGGTTTCATTTCAGGTATGGTCTTTACCTTTGCAATAAAGTAGGGATCATTGGAAACAAGCTCCAGCAACATCATTCTTTTCCGCCCCTGGATAATTGCAGTTGTTGATCCATCAGGCATCTCAAGTAGCTTAACAATCTGACCGATAGTTCCAATAGAGTGAAGGTCCTGAAACTCAGGGTTCTCAATATCAGGATCTTTTTGTGCTATAGTTCCAACTATCTTATTGTTGCGATAAGCATCTTTAATTAACTGTATCGATTTTGGACGACCTATCGAAATTGGAAGAACCACGCCCGGGAAGAGCACTGTGTTCCTGAGTGAAAGTATGGGAATAGCTTCCGGAACATCAACATCCTCAAGTTCACCATCGTCTCCGTCGGCAATAATCGGTATAATGTCTCCATCTCCATCAAGAATATCCGGAAGTAATATTTCATTAACTGGTTTCCTGAATTTCTTTTCCATCTGGTATTGTACTCCTACTTTCATTTTGCGGCATCCGGTATTTGGTGCGAGCTATTACTACTTTTATCTTTTTACTTTTGCCTTTTATCTTTTGTTCTTCCCGAAAGTGCCAAAATTACATAATATTTTTAAAAATGGCGTGATATTGAGCATTGCAATGATTGTGCCACAATACAAACAAACAAAAAAGTAGGGACATGCCATGGCTTGTCCCTACTTTAAAACAGTTTAATCTTATACTTATTTCTTTTTACCGATATGATCCTTATAACGGTTCATATATTTATCTACTCTACCTGCTGTATCAACAAGTTTCATTTTACCTGTATAGAAAGGATGGGATGTATTTGAAATCTCAAGCTTGATAAGAGGATATTCATTCCCATCTTCCCATTTAATATTCTCTCTGGAGGGGGCAGTTGATTTACTCAGAAAAGAAGTTCCGTTTGACATATCCTGAAAAACTACAAACCTGTAGTTGCTTGGATGAATACCNNTTAATTAACATTCTTTAAAATGCAAAAGTAATTGTGAAATTATTGATCTTATCACGAATATCTCTGTTTAAAATCCTGTCTGTAAGACATTTCGTCTTTATACCTGACGAAAGGCAGTTCAGGATTAAAGAGGTACCGGTAGGTAATGTGAGTTTTCGCCTTCCTGGCACCGATAGCTTCATAAATTGCAATCATTTTCGGATTAAAATCGCCTACCCATGAAAGTTCCAGCTCTTTATACCAGGGTTTCTTCTTAAATACATTATAAAGCTGCAAAAAGATTGCAGATTCGACACCGCTATTCTGATAAGTAGGATGAACTCCTCCGACGACAGCCCGCATCCTGTTCATCTTATGAGTCGCTTTAAAATAAAAGAAGCGAATCAGGTTCCAGAGATGCAGTTTCCCGTTAAAATGCTTAAGTATCTGGTTCAGATCAGGAAAAAGGACAAAAAAAGCAATCGGTCTATCATTGAAATAAGCAAACCAGATTATCTTTTCATCAATAATTAATTTTGCCTTTTCAAGCGACTCTTCCAGAAATGCAGGATCAAGTGGGGTAAAGTCTTCTTTAAAAACCGACCAGGTTGAGTTGTAAATTTCCACAATATCCTTTACATATTTTTCTTTGTTCCTGAATTCGAAATGATGAAAAGTATAACCTGGTCTTCTTGAGAGCCATTCGGCAATTTTCATTATCCGCTCAGGAAACTGAACAATCTTTTTATCTGCTCCTCTTATGTCCCTGTGATATGAGAATTGTTCAAAATAATTTTTAAATCCATACTCCTCAAAAAAGGATCTGTAATACTTTTTATGGTACGGCATTCCGAATCCCTGCCTCATGAATCCATCCACAAGCAGTCCCCAGTTATTGTCGTTTTCACCAAAATTAATCGGCCCGTCCATTGCCTCCATACCATGTGAAATATGCCATTCACGGGCTGTATTAAACAAACTGAATGCAGCATCTTTGTTTTCAATAACTTCAAAGAAACCGATACCGCCTGTTGGCTGTCTGTTGGCAGATGACCTTACTCTATCGATAAAAGCTGCAATTCTTCCGATTGTACGATCGTTACCATCTTTAAGAATCCATCGGGTAGCTTCTCCATGTTTAAAAGTATGGTTCTTTGCAGGATCAAAAACAGATTCGATACCTGAATCAAGCTGACTAATCCAGCAAGGATCTGATTTATATAATCCCTTTGGAAAATCTATAAATTCCTTTTTATCCTGCTTTGTTTTGACCTCAACCAGCTTCATTATCTTAGTTATATGAGAATCAATTATATGCCGGCGACTTCATTCAGTCTTACCGATACTGTACAAATATAAACAGATTTTTATAAGATTAAGTTACTTGCCCCCATCCCCCTAAAGAGGGGCTAATTCCTGCAAACAAGTGTAATTATTCCTAAATCCACAATTTAGTCCCCCTTCAGGGAGAAGGCTGCGAAGCGGCCAGGGGATGTATATGCTGTCGCCTGATTTAGTGTATATTAATTATTCTGTGGTCAATTAGAATAAAGAGGATTCCAATGAGAAAAGAATATACAGCGAAGACTTTGAGAGGTATATATTCAGCCGGCTTGATTTTCATTTTAAACCAGACATACCCTACCAAAAACAAATTACTGACTACATATGCAACAAATGTTGAAACTGCAACACCTACAAGTTTATAACCCCATTTTATCATCAGAAGACTTAAAGAAATATTAACTACTATTTCAAGAATAGCAGCAATAAGAGTGATGTGAGTCTTCTTTCTTCCTACAACTATTGTTTGTGGAAAAACAAGGCGTGGAATAATGAGCAAGGCATAAACAAGAAATATACCTGAACTTTTTTCAAAATCCTGGCTGAACATTATCGGATAGATCCAACGTGCAATCAGCATCATTACCATTGTCGCAGGAAAAAGAAGGTGCATAAGTCTCTTCGACTTTACCCTTATTTTTTCAATGGATTCCTTCATCTTTTCCCGGGTCGCAAACTCTGAAAGCATTGCAGCATTCAGTCCGTTTGCAAGCATAAGCACCAGCGGAAATTCCTTTGCCCCGTAACGAAAAACTGCGAAACTAGCCGGATCTCTGTAAACGGCCGAAATAATTACCCCATCGATATACTGACCTGATCCGCTTATTAGGGTAGTTATTATCAAAGGAATACCCAGGTAAAGATGCTCCTTAATAAAATCGACCGATATCTTCATTTCGGTGTACCTTCGCAATAATATTATCAGCCATATCCATCTGAACCCGGTAATCAAGAGTAATCCGTAAATTGACCAGATTATATCCTTACCAAACAATATTGGTGTAATAATAAAGATCAGCTGCGCTGTAAAAGTATATAACCCGTATTGAAAAATCCGATAGGAACGGTTATTGAGGAGATAGATATACTCTATTAGACAAACCGGGCTGCTTAAGAGAATATACAGCAATAACAAATTTATAAATGGCACATTCCCCCTGTTATGAAAGACAGAAAAATTGCCTTTTAATGAATGACCGAGAATAAAAAAAAGCAGGCTGAAAAAACACAACAGGAGGAATGCATTAAAGATCTCAGGTGACTTATCTACTCCGTTATCACCAATTTTCCTGTAGGTTTTATTCCTGTGGTACAGAGGAAGGAGCGATTGAATTATACCCGTGACCCAGAAAAATGTCAGGAGCCCGCTGATAAACATAAACATTTCCCATTGTCCGATATCGGCTCGGCTGAGGTGGGAAATCTTGTACTTCGTAAAAATAATGCTGATAATGAAGAAAATAACCGCCTTCATCAATTGGGAAAGTTGCAGCCCTGATATATTGTCTATTAATTTTATTTTTCTCAAGCCGGAAAAGATCTTTACAAATACCCCCTGATAACAACTAAAAGGATAAGAAATTGTACATGAAAGTTCATTTTTTTTTGAACTATCCAAAGATAGTAATTGACTTCAGCATGAGAAAATAAAATTAAATTTTGTGAAATAGAAATTTTGATCTTATTTTGCACTCCTGAAACGGTGGATGTAGTTCAGTCGGTTAGAACGTCGGATTGTGGTTCCGAAAGTCGTGGGTTCGAGCCCCATCTTCCACCCCACTAACAAAATATAACAAAGGCAATTATCTGAATAT
>PLLX01000202.1 GCA_003141415.1 Bacteroidales bacterium | reverse complement strand
CCTTCAATATCAAATATCATCTCAAAACATTTTCCTGCACCTGCATCCTGAGGCGGGCCCACATGAAAATGGAATAATGTATTTGCCGGATTGTTGGCGAGTTCCTCCTGGATTTCAGAAAGAGCAAGCAGTTTAACGTTATATGGATATACTGTTTTAATTTTCTCCGGGGAATTAACATTTGAAGCCATTTTTTCTTTATTCAATAACAAAACCTTGTCTTTAAAACCTGTTGATTTATTGTAATATTTCAGTCCGTTCAATGAGATGGAAAACCGTTCTTTCTCGAGATTCTTTACATGTATTTGCATGAATTTTACAATTGCAGGCATAACATATTCATAATCAGTTCCTTTGTCGCCTGAATATGAGAGAGGGATACTGCAATATTCAGGCATCTTAGTTAAATTGCCCGAAGCATCACCAAGTACCAGGTTAATATAACTGTAGCTTACACCACCGGGATCCTTATCGTAAGCTCCATCCATGAGGACTATGAAAGAATACTTAGAATCGGTCCGCCGTTTTTCAAATTCCTTATGGTCGATAAACTCATAGTCAGTAGATTTCCAGTATTTCTGTACTGCATCTTTAATAAAAGCATTATAAGAACTTATGCCATCTTCAAATACAACACAGGTTTTGGAGTTTTTAAACATCCCTATTTGTTGTTTAGATGCCAATGGAGCATTTGCCAACAATCCCAGACAAAAAATCCCTAAAGCAAAAACCAGAATATATTTTTTCAATAATCTTCTGGCAGTCAAACCTTTTTCAGGCTGATTTAAAATAGAATTTCTCATTATTCTGTTTTGTTGTTTTAAAGTTATAAAAATCATGGTTTTCAGAAAAAAAATGTTATATAATTCCTGTAAAATGTTACATTATTCACAGGTAGTTTAAAATATTAAATGTTAGCTGGTTACTTATATATAATGTGGTAATGTAAACGCAAATCTGCTTCCGTTACCTGCTTCGCTCTCTATGCGGATGTTTCCACCATGCAATTCAACAAATTCCTTGCAAAGCAACAGACCTAGTCCGGTGCCTTTTTCATCATGAGTACCCGGCGTTGAATGAAAAGTGTCAATTTGAAAAAGTTTTCTCTGGTTTTCGGCTGAAATTCCAATACCGTTGTCTTCTACCGTCACTTCAACATATTTTTTGAGCTCGGATGCATTTATTGTGATTTCGCCATTAATATTTGTATATTTTATAGCATTGCTGATCAGATTCCTGAGTATAGTTTTAACCATCTGAAGATCAGCTGTTACATTCAAATCGGGTTTAATAAAATGGCTCAATCTGATTTGTTTTTGGTTGGCTAAAGTTTTGAGATTTTCAATTTCTTCTCTTAATAATTCGTACAGATTAATTTTAACCGGTTTAAAGTTTTTCTCTTTATTTTGAGAAACAGCCCATACCAGAAGGTTATCAAGAAGGATTAAAGTATTATTGGCTGAATTATAAACTATATCAACATATTCTGCAACTTCGTCCTTATTAAATTCTTTCAGACTTAGCTTCAATAATTCCAGAATACCTATGATTGAGCTGAATGGGCTTCTTAGATCGTGTGCTATAATGGAAAGAAATTTTCCATTTGTGGAAACAATTTCTGTCAGCTTGGATGTGCGTTGTTCGATCAAAATTTCCAAACTGGCATTGAGTTCTTCCATTTCCCGTAACCGCAATAAAGCCTGTTTTTCAGAGACTGAACCGGTACCAGGCAAAGAACCTGACAGATTCAGGGATTTTGATCTTATATTTTTCCTGTAAGCCGTTTTTTTATTGTCTGTCAGTCTGTTCGGATGATCGAGCTGCTTTATATTCATTTCAGTAGATTATCTTTTTATAATATTCAATTAATCGAATGATTTTTGTAACTGATATGTCGTAGTTGCCTGAAATGTAATGGGGTCAGTCCTGTGATACTTTTAAACTCTGTCGATAAATGTGCCACATTACTGTAATGCATTTTAACCGCGATTTCAGTAATGTTTAGATTGTTATGTCCGAGTAATTCTTTTACCAGTTCAACCTTTTGCTTGATTATATATTTTTCAATCGTAATGCCTTCTATCTCTGAAAAGAGAGTGTTCAGGGAAATAAAGCTGTCATTTACTCTCAGGCTTATGAAATCCGGATAACTGGTTTTCAATTCTTCATCTGAATAAATCCCAAGATCAAAAATGGCCCTCTTCAATTTCTCAATCAGATAATTCTTCTCATTATTTATCAATTCAAAGCCGGATTGTTCTAAAGCCAGGTAGAGCAAATGATGTTGAACTGATGTTAGCTTTTTCTTAGTAGTCACTTCGCCTAACTCAACTGAATTATATTGTATACCTAACTTGTCCAGTTCAGTTTTAACTGTCGTCTTACAGCGACTACACACCATATTTTTAATATAGAGCTTCATTATCCAGGTACTGGGTCCAACATGTAATTATCATAAATTTATTAGAACGTATTTTGCGTTAATGACCTGTTATAAAAAAACCTTAGGAAAAAAGCATAAGATGCTATCACCGGCAGAATATGAATTATACCGCTAAAATGGAATACAAAAAATCCCAAGGCCCATACTTTAATCAAAACCAAACCGTCTATAAAAAGGAGATCTGACATAATATTAGAGTTATTGAAACTATCCTGGACAAAGGTATCTTGTTAATAAGACAGAATCGTTACATAATTTCTTAACAAGTTTATATGATTCACATATTTTATGAAAAATAATGGATGATCCTCTGGATTTGTACTATGGTAATTATTCCAGCTCCCGCCTGGTCGGGGTGCATTAATCTAAGTTAAAAAGTACAATAACCGGTGGACGGTATGTCAAAACCAAAAGCCAGACTCCTGGATGGGGTCTGGCTTCATTCTATATATTCAAAATTCCTTTAGGCAAACATTTTTTAAGAAGTGAATCCTTAACAAAATTATTCACCTTACATGCGGATTATGGATTTTCAACACAATTACCGTCCATGGCTGTCTGGCTGCCTTGCTTGTTTCTGCCAATGACCATTGGTCCAGGATTTTCCACGCTGAGTTGTCTTCCACTGACCAGCTACAAAAGACTGACCTTGCCTTGGTTTAGCCCAGTAACCTGCCTTTTGCACATAAACGTGGGATTGGTTGTTCCAGCCCCAATCACCATCAATCCAGATTTGGTTATCATATTGTCTTTGTGGTCTGGCATATTCTACATAGGCTGGTTCCGATGCAACATAACCACCAAAACAGGAGGTGAATACCATTCCTATTCCTGTTAATAAAATTAAGTAACTGAATATTTTCATGTACTTACCCACTTTAGCATAGACACCAGTTAATGGTGAATTCAGAAATGGTTTACGACTTATTGCAAAATGAATTTCATTTTGTAATTCTTCATTTTTTTTCATTTTTAATTTATAATTAGTTTTATCCTGAACATCAGTAAATGACTCTTTGTATTTTTTCATATTAAACTTTTAGTAGTGAAAAAAAATTCACTACATAAAGGTGATACTATTAATTCCGGTATCTCTTACACAACTCTTGATAAATGTTACATCATTCACATATTCAGACGTAACGGCACATCGGCATAACAGCATAACGGCTTAACGATGCAAAGGTGAGACTGCGGGTAGGATGGAGTCCTCTCCGGTTAAGAATATTAATTCTCAAATTAAGAGATTTAACTATTTCTTAGGAGACATAAAGAAAACAACACCGCCAACTCCCATTACAGCAATACCAATAAGAGGCGACCAACTGAGATGATGCGGTTTATTAGCAGTAATTTTAAGACTTCCGATATCTACTACTTTCTCCCTGGTAAAAAAAGTAATAGCGGTAAAAATGGTTAATATTAACCCAATCACTAAAATAAAAATACCGGCTTTCTTCATTTTGTTTTTTATTAGAATTAGTGATGAAAGATAAGAGAAGCTGATAATTAAACCGTTACACAATTAATAGCAAAAGTTATATTATTTACACTTCTGCAGTATTTATTTTGAGCACGGACAGGATCCAATAAAATTTTAATACCCTGAATACAGACTGAGTATATTAAAATTTAACCTTCTTATAAAAAATCCTTTTGGTAATTTCAGCTGCGAGGATGTAAACCAACACGATCATCAACAATAGTAAATATGTTGAAAAAGATAGCGGACTAAAACCAAAGATATTTCCAAGCGGTGTGAATGGAAAGATCAGGGTAATGACAGCAATCGATAGTGTTGCTATTAACAGATATTTCCCTGGTCTGCTCCTGAAAAATGGTTTTCTGCTCCTGATGACAAGTACGATCATAGATGCCGAGATAACCGATTCGAGAAACCATCCGGTTCTGAACTGAGCCTCATTTGAATGTAATACCAGTAATAGCAGACCAAAAGTAAGATAGTCAAATACAGAACTGACAAGTCCGAATGTGATCATGAACTTGCGAATAGCCTTGATATCCCAGCGTCGGGGATAGTCAATCATTTGCTCGTCGACATTGTCAGTAGCAATAGTCATTTCGGGGAAATCGGTCAGCAGATTGGTAAGCAGTATCTGTTTGGGAAGCAATGGTAGAAAAGGAATAAATAATGATACCCCGGCCATGCTGAACATATTTCCAAAATTGGCGCTTGTGGCCATAAAGACGTATTTAAGTGTATTGGCAAATGTGGTTCGTCCTTCCCTTACACCATCTATGAGGACACCAAGATTTTTTTCCAGCAACACTATATCAGCCGCTTCCTTAGCCACGTCTGCGGCGGTATCCACCGAAATTCCTACATCGGCCGCATGAAGGGCTGAAGCGTCATTGATACCATCGCCCATATATCCCACAACGTTTCCGGCCTTTTTCATGGCAATGATGATCCGTTCTTTCTGGTTGGGTTCTATTTCGGCGAAAACATCCACCGAACCCACACTTCTGAGCAAAGCGCCGTCACTCATTTGACGAAGCTCAGGGCCGCTTATGATTTTATTATCCGACAGGCCCATCTTTTTGCTAATGCTGGCTGCAACAAGATGATTGTCCCCGGTAATGATTTTAAGTGATACCCCAAGATTCTTCAGCCTGATAATCGTGTCGATGATATTAGCTTTTGGTGGATCAAAGAGTGTAAGAAAACCTAAGAAAGTCATATCCTTCTCATCGCTTTTGTTAATCAGCTTACTGACCGGCATATTTTTATAAGCAATGCCTAAGGTGCGAAAACCATTATTGCTGAATTCTTCAAAGTGTTTTTGAATCTTATCCTTCATAGATGCAAGGTCAATAATATTTCCATTATTGGTTTCCACTGTTGAACATACTTCAAGAATATTATCCAATGCACCTTTTGTTAACATCAAATGAGTATTTCCCTGTATGACAGCTATGCTCAGACGTTTTCGAAGAAAATCATAGGGAATTTCATCCAGTTTCCGGTAGTCCGACAGGTCAATCTTACGATAATTAAGAATTGCCTGATCAATGGGGTTAGTAAATCCTGTTTCGTAAAAAGCATTGAGATAAGCAAACAGGAAAACCTTGTCATTGGCTTCTCCATTAACATCAAGCGCTGATTCTACCTGAACCGTTCCTTCCGTAAGAGTACCGGTTTTATCAGAGCAAATGATATTCATGCTACCAAAGTTTTCGATAGAAGCAAGTCGTTTTACAATAACTTTTTTCTGAGCCATCTTTTTTGCACCGTGTGCAAGGTTAATGCTGATAATAGCTGGCAATAACTGTGGAGTTAATCCAACCGCCAGCGCCAGTGAAAAAAGAAAAGATTCCAGAACAGGCCGGTGTAAATAAACATTAATTGCAAATATAATGACTACCAGGAACAGAGTAACTTCTCCAAGAAAATATCCGAATCTTCGTATGCCACGTTCAAATTCGGTTTCCGGGGGTTTGAGTTTAAGCCGTTCAGAAACCTTACCAAACTCAGTGTTTTTGCCTGTAAGTGTGACCAATGCCTTTGCACTTCCGCTTACAATATGGGTGCCCATCCAAACAGAGTTAGTCCGTTTCGAAAGGGCAGTATCTGCTGGCAACACTAAAACAACTTTTTCAACAGGGAAGGTTTCACCGGTAAGCATCGCTTCATCTACGAACAGGTCTTTCGATTCGAGAAGTATGCAGTCTCCGGGTACAATATCACCTGCATTCAGGATTACAATATCCCCCGGCACAACATCTTCAATAGGAATTTCCTGTTGACTCTCATCGCGTAATATTGCTGTTTTTATTTGTACAATAGCAAGCAATTTAGCAACCGCATTAGATGCACCATGCTCCTGCCAAAAACCAAGCAGTCCGCTTATGAGGACAATTACAAGAATGATTGAAGCATCAACAATATTATGCAAAAACAATGACAGTACTGTTGCAAATAAGAGAATGAGAATTATAGGACTTTTAAACTGGGCAATAAGCAGTGTAAAAGTATCTGATCGCTTCTGCGGTTTCAGACGATTTGCACCGTAGCTTATAAGACGTTTTTTGGCCTCATTTGTCGTTAGTCCACCGGCTGCCGTCTGAAGGTTGTTAAGCAAATCTGCACTTGATATACTCCAGAATGGTGATGAGTTTTGGTCCATTATTATTCCTTCATATTTACATAAATAGTTTTTTAATCAAATTGTTCAATGTTGTAAGATGAACGGGTTTGCAATATAATAATTAAATCGTGCATCAAGAGCTATTTCTCTGTCACCATCCAGTAAATTGGCTGTTATGCAATTATGGTCACCCTTATCGGGATTTTTTTTAGATTGTTTTAATTCTTTCTCAGCAGACTTATGCTTAGTGATGTCGTGTATCTCCTGACAGAATTTTTAATAATTGATGTTTTATGGTCAATTATTCCAATACAGCACAATTTAATCTGCAATGTTTTAAATCTATAAATTACCTTCAGGAGACGATGACCAAAAAGCTATCAAACCATTAACTTTCTGATCTACATTTCATCTTTATCCTCATCCAGATCGTTGTGATCATCTCCCCCTAAGCTATAATAGTCATTTTCCTCATCTTCACTCCCAATCATTTCCTGTTCATCATCCAGTTCGGAACCCGGGATATCTAAGTCACTACCAGATTCATTTTCATTATATTCCTGGTCAATATCTGATACGACTTTATTATCTCTGACTGACTTTTTAACTTTAGAAATATCCTCAGGATCCAGGTTTTCTTCCTTCCTGGATTTATTATATATATCTTCACTGTCGGGATATAATGGGTATTCCTGGAGATTGTCTTTCTCTTCATTGACTCGCATCACGTCAAACGGATTAGTTTTAAGACCCCTTTTCATATGTATTTATTAGTTTTGATAGAATTAAATACCTTTATTATTAGGATGAATGTTCAAGTTTCATTGTCAGGTCCTCCTGACCTTTATTAATGAGTTCAACTTCACATGAAATCATTACCTCATCACTCACCATTAAACCTCCGGTTTCAATCGTTGAATTCCAGACCAGGCCCCAATCACTTCTGTTGATTTTTCCGGAAACAGTAAATCCGGCTTTTTCATTTCCCCATGGGTCTTTAACAATTCCTCCGAATTGCACATTCAACTTTACGTTTTTGGTAACACCGTGCATTGTTAATTCGCCCCATAATTCCTGATTACTATCCGGATCTGCTTTCCCAATTGTGCTGGAGGTGAATGTTATCTGTTTATGATTATTTACATCAAAAAAATCAGCGCTTTTTAAATGTTCGTCACGTTTTATATCCCCGGTAACTATTGAAGATGGATCGATCCACATATCAACTTCTGCAGTTGTAAAGTCTTTACAAGTTGTATAAATGCTTGCGTCGAATGTTTTGAATACACCCTTAACATACGCAATCATTAAATGTCTTACTTTAAAGCCAATTTCGCAATGAGCCTGGTCGACCGACCACTTTGTTTGTGTAGTAACTAATGTTGTTTCCATTTTAGAATTTTAATTTATTTACAAAGATGGGTTCCTTTTGCGTGAAAATTGTTACATAACTTTCAAAAGAAGTTACATTATTCACACCACAAGGGCTCAAAAAGTTTTTGATATTTACCGGCATAATCAGTCTCTCCTTTTTCATCTGGCGTGTTTAAAATATTGTATTTCCCGTTCATGTTTTTTTGCCTCTTCCAACGTTTCAAAGGTTCCGAGATTCCTGCGTTTTTTTGTTTCCGGGTTTATTTTAATAGAATAAATACGGTATCCGCCGGATTTTAACTTTCGTATCATAATTATATTTTGTTATTATTCATTTAGCATATTTTATTCGCTTGTTTTACCATCAAATTCTTCATCTATTCTTTCTGCCTCTTCTTTTGTAGTTCTTATAGTGCCATCTTTATGGTTAGGAGGACCGTATATTGTGTACATTTTTAATTCAGTTTTCAGATCTGCATTTATAACATTATGCTTTGCACCGGCAGGTACAAGAATTACGTCACCTTCCTTCACCTTATATTCATTTCCATCAATAACACATTTCCCTGTTCCACTTTCAAACCGGAAAAATTGGTCATTATCAGGATGGGTTTCAGCACCAATATCTTCTCCTGCTTTAAGGCTCATTAGTACCAATTGAAGATGTTTACCAGTGTATAATACTTTTCGGAAATTTTTATTTCCCAGTGTATCTTTTTCGATGTTGCTCTTAAATCCTTTCATAATTTTATTTTATTTATATCAAAAAGTTTTTTTCAGTAACTTAAAACAGATATGTCAGCTTATTAAAATGTTTATAATTGAATTCATTTTTTTTCATTGATGGCATTCAAGAGCAGCTTAGCCACTGCTTCTGATGATGCCGGATTCTGACCGGTAATTAATAGTCCATCTTTTTTAGTATAAGAACTCCAATCACCTCCTTTGCTATAATGTGCATCCAGTTTTTTAAGTTCATCTTCTAATAAGAAGGGAACTACTTTTGTTAATTTAACTGCTTCTTCCTCTGTATCTGAAAAGCCTGTTACCTCCTTACCCTTTACTAAAGGTTCACCATCGGGGGCTTTAACTTTAAGCAGTGCTGCCGGCGCATGACAGACAAAAGCAACAGGCTTATTATGTTTATAAAAGTTTTCAATAAGAGTTATTGAAATTGAATCGGTTGCCAGATCCCATAACGGGCCATGACCTCCCGGATAAAAAACTGCATCATAATCCGCCTCATTAACTTCACTTAGTTTTAAGGTATGGGCTACTTTATCTATTAGATCATAATCACCATAAAATCTTTTAGTGGCAGGGGTTTGTGAATCAGCAGATTCACTTTTTGGATCGACCGGCGGCTGGCCCCCTTTCGGAGAAGCTAAGGTCAATTCTGCACCTGCATCCGCTAAGACATAATAGGGTGCTGCAAATTCTTCTATCCAGAAACCGGTTTTTTCACCGGTATTTCCTAATTCACCATGAGAGGTTAACACTATTAATACTTTCATAATTGTTTTTTTAGATTTTGACGATCATTTTGCCTTCATTTTTCCCCTCAAAAAGGTCAAGAAATGCTTGTGGAATATTTTCAAATCCGTTAATAATAGTTTCGGCGTAAGTGAGTTTTCCTTCCTTTAACCAATTAGCCAATTGTTTAATTGCAACTGGAAATTTTGAAGAAAAATCACCGACAAGAAACCCTCTCATCATTGCGCTTTTAGTTAGAATGATGGGTTGAATGCGGGGTCCGACAGATACCTCCGTATCATTGTAAAGAGATATGGATCCACAAACAGGGAGCCTGGCATATTTGTTAATGTTTGCCAAAACAGCGTCTGAAATTTCACCTCCAACGTTGTCAAAATAAATATCAACCCCCTTCGGGCAAGCATTGCGGATTGCTAGATTCAAATCGGGTGTAGTTTTATAATTAATAGCATTATCAAATTTGAATTTTGATTTAAGCAGTTCTGCTTTATCATCTGTTCCCGTTATACCAACTACACTGCAACCCATAATTTTGCCAATTTGACCTACTACGCTTCCTACTGCTCCCGCTGCTCCTGATACCACAATTGTTTCACCTTTCTTTGGGGCTCCAATTTCCGTCAACCCCAAATATGCTGTAATGCCTGTCATCCCTAAAATCCCAAGGTATGATGATAATGCAGAAACATTTACATCCAACTTATTTAAACCTTTCCCATTAGAAACCTGGTATTCTTTCCAGTCTAAGATACCCGAAACAAAATCTCCTTTTTTAAATTCAGAATGGGTAGAGTCTGCAACTTCGGCTATTATCCCCGATTGTATAGGTTTGCCTATTTCAAATGAAGGAACATACGATTTGGAATCATTCATTCTGCCTCGTAAATACGGATCAACAGAAACATATAGTGTTTTTAGTAACATGTCCTCTGCCAGGGGAACCGGAATGACATCGTTGTTAAATTTAAAATCATTTAAAGTCGGTTTCCCAACAGGTCTTTTATTTAAAAGAATTACTTTATTCATATGCTGGGTTTTTGGTACTTCTGATTAGAATATTTTTTTCATTTTTTGATTTTAAGAATATAAGACTCAAAGGTGATTACCTTTTGCCTGAATATTGTTACATAACTTTCTAAAGAAGTTACAATATTCACATATAAATCGAGCTAAATAATAACCCTTTTATACAGACTTCCTCCAAGAAGTACAAATAAAGTTGATGATATTGCCAGGACACAGTAATCTGTCAGTAATGAAAATCCGGATGGTGTTCCAATCATTAATAATCTCATTCCGTCGATCATATATGTAAGCGGATTGAAGTGAGAAATTATTTTAAGCCATCCCGGCATTATATCTATGGGGTAAATTGCATTGCTGGCAAAGAATAAAGGCATGGTCATGAGCTGACCTATTCCCATAAACCGTTCGCGGGTTTTTACCAGGCATGCAATTATAAGCGAGAAGGTGGAGAATAGAATAGCGCCCAGAAGCAATAAAACTATTACTCCAATAATATTAGCCGGGTTCCACAATACATGAACTGACAATAGCGCTGCAAGAATGTATATGATAAACATTAACGGAATGCAACGAATACCCGCTGATAATGCTTTGCCAAGAACAAGCGCTGTGCGGGGAGTAGGAGTTGCAAGAAATTTATGGGTCAGGCCTAAATCTCTTTCCCAGATAATGGCAATTCCATAAAAAATAGAAACGAAAAGAATGCTTTGCGCCAAAATGCCAGGTGACATAAAATCAAGATAATTTCCTCCGGGTATCACTCGCATTCGAGCCATAACCTGTCCAAAAATCAATAGCCACAATGCAGGCTGAACAGCACGTACTAATACCTCAGTAGGGTCGTGCAATATTTTTCTGATTTCAAAATCAGCAATCACCCATGTTTTCCTGATAAATTTCCTCATTGAATTATTGGTTTACCCTAATCTTTTCGCTGTTTTTCTTTCTCTTGAAATACTGCTATAGTTATTTCCTTCCGATAATGTTTCAGAAGTATAATGTATAAAAACATCCTCTAATGTTGAGCCTGGTTTATTGATGGAGTCTTTTAATTCCTGAGGTGTTCCTGAAGCAACTAATTTACCACGCGACATAAAAGCGATACGATTGGATAAATGATCGGCTTCTTCCATTAGATGTGTTGTCATCAGAATGGTAGTGTTAAATTCCTTTTTCAATTGCAGTATATGATCCCAGACGGTCTTGCAAGCAATGGGATCAAGGCCGACAGTTGGTTCATCAAGGAATAAAACAGGAGGGTGATGTAACATTGATTGAGCAATCTCAAGCCTTCTTATCATTCCACCTGAGTATTCTCGTACAGGTTTTTTAGCTGCATCAATGAGTCCCATAAAAGTTAATGAATCTAATACCCGAGGCTTACATTCTTTTGAAGGAATATCATATAACCGGGCAAAAAGTAAAAGATTTTCCATACCCGAAAGCGTGCCATCAACAGAAAGCATTTGTGGCACATATCCAATTACTCCTCTTACTTTATTCGGTTGTGTTACAATATTGAATCCACAAATGAATGCTTCACCTGAAGTAACAGGAAGAAGGGTGGTAAGCATTTTAATTGCAGTTGTTTTGCCCGCCCCGTTAGGACCCAGTAAAGCAAAAGCTTCTCCTGGTTCAATAATAATATCTAATGAATCAACTGCAGTAAAGGAACCGAATTTACGGGTTAGTTTCTTTGTTTCTATAATGGCCATTATCTATTACTTAATTATTATCATTATTTAAGAATTCTGTTTTTACAGGAATCGTTTTTCAGGACTTGTTGGAATTTTCTGCAACAATTAATTGGGAAAAACAAACTGGATCTTATTATTCATCAATCTTTTTATAATTTACTTTACCCAATTTTATTTTATCCCAAATTCTCTCGTGAAAAAAATAATCAATTATAATGCAATGAGCACCCACCCGTCCTCTAATTTCGTTTCAAAGGTGCGGATAGATTCCATGCGAACATAATTCATAAGCATGCCGATATTCTGCATGTATTTACCTAAGACCGGTGACATTATCTCGTGGCTGATATCCGCCGGAACTGGGCCGGAGAGGGCTTCTCCATTGGTGATATCGAACTGGGCACAGTGCATTGGGCAGGTGAGATATATACCATCCAGCGTACCCAAATCGAGCGGTGCATTCATGTGGCCGCAGCGTCGCTGTATGGAGTAATAATTCCCGCGACTGTTGCATATAACAATCTCGTTTCCCTCAAGTTCTATGGCTTTCATTCCCCCTGGAGCTACCTTATCGGCCATTATCGCTCTAATGAACTTTTTATTCATGGCTAACCTCCACAGGCGGTAATTGGGGCAGTTTATCCGGGTCGAGAACATCCTTATGTACAAAGAGCCCGCACCAACAACGCTTGATACTGTCGAAATGATTGCGGTGAAAAGGAATACAAGGGCAGACAATTTGCATATCCCGTGAACGGTCATGACGCAACGGCTGACATGGACAGAAAGGGATACCATGCTTTCCTTCAAGTATCACCTCCTGTTCAAGTAGAAAATTCATCAATTCCTCGTCCGGAGTGAATTTGAAACCTAACGGATCGACCACCTTACCGAAGAAATAGCGCAATGCCTTTTTTCTTGATTCGACATTCATTGAGATCTGCTTCATATTCCCAGCGCTTTAGAATAGCGTTCAGGCTGATAGCCGATAATAACTTCGTCATTGATTCTTACAAACGGAAAGCCTGTTGCGCCAGCAGCATCGACCTCCTGCGAAATCCTATTTTGCGTAGCCTCGTCAGCAAGGTCATAGTCGATAAAAGTGAACGGGATTTTGTGTTCGGTGAAAAAATTCTTAGTCTTTCTGCACCAGGGACATGTTGAGAGAGTATAAATTCTGACATTTTTCATAATTATTTTCTTTAAACTATTATTTTAAACTAATATGTTGAGATTGACATATACTTTACCGGTTTCGGACTTTGTGGGATAAACCTCAAGTCTAAGTTCTGTAGCATCGAGGAACTTTCCAGTTCGGACATCGAATCGCCAATCGTGGCATGGGCAGGTTATAATATAGCCATCCAACTTTCCTATAAATAGCGGGCACGCCATGTGAGCGCATTTGCCAGAAATAGCATAAATCGTGTCGCTGACCCGTGCCAAAATGACATTTATACCCAGCGGATACGCTGCAGTCATATGACCTTCGAGCAACTCAGCATCATCCAACACATATGTCCAGTTCATCTTAATCAATATTAAAAAGTTAACATCAACAGATTCGTTTGTTGATTACAGGGATATTACATAATCCGACATAATAAAGATAAAGACACTATTTATCATACAAATCACTTAAAATTTTTTATGTTAATAAGCTAATTCGTAATTATATTCAATCATCAATTCTTTATCTGCAGACCATATACCTGGTGTACCACAGGCTATTCGTTCTGCTTCCTCTATTTTGCAAATCCCTATTACTATTCATTCTAATTTTTTAATATTGTAATAAATTTTTACAACACGCAAAGGTGATTCACTTTAACTATACGTGTGTTACATATTTATTGTAATAAATTACATCTTTCACACATCAGTTAATATCTTTTTATCGGATAGGATTAAATTCCTTATCATGTTGTCGATAAGGTTTATAATCTAAATATTTTCTCCTTAAACCAAAGTATTCCAATAATTGTTTTAGCATCAATGATTTCCTGATTTTTTATTTTATCCAAAGCCTCTTCAATATCTAATTCAATTATTTGAATATCTTCATCCTCAGACACAAGCCCTCCCCCTCTAAATTTTTTTTGGTCAGGGGATACTTCAATATAATAGAGATCTATTTTCTCTGTTGCTGCACCAGGCGAAACGAAAAATGAAGTAATAAAAGTCGGTTTTTCGGTTTGATAACCAATTTCTTCTTTAACTTCCCTGATAATTGTAATGTCTGAACTTTCGCCTTCCTGAATAGATCCTGCCACTATCTCAATGAGCCAACCCTCACCTTTTTTATAAGCCGGTAATCTGAATTGATTAATAAATAATAGCTTATTTGTTCCTTTATTAAATATTATCGCTGCAGCTGAATTGCCTCTATCAAATATAAGTTTTCGTTTTCTGGGACTAAGTTGACCATCGAATTTTTCATACGATAACTCAACTTCAATAATTTTAAAAAAATTGTCAAAAACCTGCTTTTCCTGAAAAACAATTACCTTTTTCATATGTATATTTTAAAAGTCGGGCATAGTCCACATCAAATTCAATCGGTTTGGTAGCACTTTATATGGTGATATTACCTTTAAGTTTATATTTTATTTGCTCATTTTGATGAACGGATTGCTTTTAAAAGTTAATGAAGGGTTTTTTCATTATCTGATCTTAAGAATATAAGCACAAAGGTGATTACCTTTTGTCTGAAAATTGTTACATATCTTCCTAAAGAAGTTGTATTATTCACGTAATATTTGAATTATTTTATAACCATTTTAACTGGCTATCCAACGGGAATTATTAACAAACAGAAATCAGCATTCTGTAGATGCTGGGATTAACCGCAGCAACTTATCAGGGAAATATAAACAGGTTCAGATTATTAATAGACCTTTCTATTGCAAATACTGAAACATCACACTCAACAAAAACTGCTTTTGAGTTTTCATTCCTGATCTCTGCCATTGTAATGTCAGTTAAATCAGATTTCAGATCTGCAATTGCTACATTTGCTCCCTCTTTTGCGGCTTCAATAGCACATTCTTTTCCTATGCCAGATAACCCGCCTGTTATGAAAACAGTCTTATTTTCAAGTTTCTTCATTTTGTTTTTGAATTATTTAAAATAATTCCATATACGTTTATCCCTTATCCAAACCAGTTCGAAATGGAACAAACGCCTTTAATAACACCGGCATACATTTTTTAAAGATGTATATCCTTGAGGTAACTGAAAATCCCAAATATCTTAAGAAGCCAAACAATAACAACAATCACAACAACGACGTTGAAGATGTTTTTGATTTTATGATCCATTGGGATATAATTATTGACAAGCCATAGTAGAACGCCTGCAATAATTAATACGACTAAAATAGTTAATAATGGCATAATATTGATTTATTAGTTTATCTCAAAGGTAATCTGGCAGCATCCCGCCAGCATTACATAACTATTAAAAAGAGTTACATCATTCACATATTCTCGGGTGGTTTGGATATTTCAATTTTGAGAGTGAATAATGTAACTCATTTCCGTAATTATATAACAGGGGTTTCCCCTTATTATCTCAATTTTGTTAAACATAACTAATTATCTTTCGCAAATTTGATCAGTTATGCATTGAATTCACCATTATCCTTTATGTTGCTTAAAGGACCAGCATTTCGATAAATAAATGATAAATCAGGCTACCTGGGTTTCAGTCTGATTAACCAGGTAATTCTCCATACCCATTTGCTCAATCTGTGCCTGTTGTATTTCAGCCCAGTCAACATGACCTTCTTCCATCTTAAGTATTTTGGTCAGAAGATCGACAGAACCCTGGTCATCTACTTCCCGAGCAAGTTTAATTGCTTCATTATAAGCGTGAACTGCTTCAAGTTCATCCTTATCGTCGTTACTGATCATTTCTGAAACAGTCTTACCAATCTTTATTATATTAAGTTTGGATACAGTCGGAGCACCATCCAGGAAAATGATTCGTTCTATAAGCCACTCAGCATGGTGCATTTCATCCATTGCCTGTTTTCTTATAGCCATATGAAGTTTGTTGTAACCCCAGTTTTCGCAAATTTCAGAATGCACCATGTACTGGTTTATTGCAGTGAGTTCATCCGCCAGAAGCGAATTCAATACTAATAATAATTTTTTACTCCCTTTCATAGTTTTTCTTGTTTAATTTTTATGTTTTTATGAATATTGAAAAAACGAAGTTGTGCAACTTTAATGTAATCGATGTCACACAACTTTTCCCAAAAAGCCCATAATTTCTCCACCAAACAGAAAATCGTAATAAGACAGAAGTCTTATGATACGCAAATTGAAGAATGTTCCGGAACTTTATTTTTTCACTACAAGATCCATACCGCATTTAGGGCATTTGCCTGGTTTATCGGAAGTTACTTCCGGATGCATGGTACACGTATAAGTTGTTAATCCTTCAGATTTATTACCAGTGGTTCCGGCTTTAACTGTCGTCTTTACAAGTTCCATACCGCACTTTGGACATTTGCCCGGGCTGTCCATCCTGACTTCGGGATGCATCGTACAAGTATAGTATACCGAATCCTTTTGCATTTCCATGTTAGTCTTAACCATCTGTCTTTTCATAGTTTTTGTGGTGTCCTGGGCAAAAACCATAGCACCGCTTAATACTAAAGCGAATAGTGTTGTTAGAATTTTTGTTTTCATTTTGTATAAATATTAAGTTATCCTTCAGTTCCGCTGTTGCCCGAACTTGTTGATTAAATATTAGCAAAAGTTTGAAAATTTGATCAATAAGATTGTTTATGGAATTGAATATATATTTCAAAAAGCAAAGTTCTATCCTTTAATTTCGAAAAGTGTTATATAATTTTTTTTTTAAATTACATCATTTACGTCTATAACCAAAGTTCAGCACGACAGGTTCCTCTCAATATGTGAATCATATAAATTGTTTTCAAAATTGTGTAATACTTTCATTGTTAGACTTTTTAATCTTTGCAAAGATTATTTGAGCTCGGTTAATAAATAAAATCAGCAAAAAAACAATTTTTAAATAAAAAAACCGAACTCATATTTTTAATATGCACTTAAGTTGTTTTAATGAAAGTAAGGCACATGCATAAATTAAAAAAAGTTACTTTAATTATTGTAAGTTTCATTATAATCTTAGTTGTGTTTGGGATTTTATTTCTGTCGCCCATTACAGCTTATTTAATTTCAAAGTATGCCAGGAAATATACTGGACGACAAATTACAATGGACTGGGTTTACATAAACCCGTTAACGGGCGCTATTAATATCAGCAATCTTAAAATTTATGAACTAAAAAGCGATAGCGTTTTCTTTTCGGCTGAAGATGTCAATGCAAATATCTCAATGCTTAAATTACTAACCAAAACTTATGAAATAAAAAGATTAGCATTAAAGCATCCGCGGATAACAATAATTCAAAATGAGAAAAACTTCAATTTTAATGACCTGATTGATAAATTTTCTTCAAAAATGAATCCTGATACGTCCAAAGCACAGGTTCATATCAATATCCTGAACATAAAGATAAATGACGGGGAATTCTATTATCGGGAACAACGGATTCCCATAAACTACTATATTAAAAAAGTAACTATTGTTAGTAGTGGTAAACGTTGGGATACTGATACTATTAACGTTCAGTTTTCTTTTTTACCGGGCATAGGAAGCGGTGATATGAAAGGCGATTTAACAGTCAATTTAAAAAACTATGATTATCGTATCGCTTTTTTGTCCCATAAATTCGATTTAGGTATTATTGATCAATATCTCAAAGGTTTAACGAACCACGGAAGCTCCTCCGCTAATATTGATGCCAACATAAAAGCAAAAGGAAACATTAACGACCAGGAAAATCTTTCTGCTTCGGGACAGATAGCTATTAATGAATTCCATTTTGGAGTAAACCCGAAAGAAGATTTTGCCTCTTTTGACAAACTGGAGTTATCTATAATTGAGCTGAACCCAAAGAATCTTAAATATCTTTTTGATTCACTCACGCTCAGCCATCCTTATTTCAAATATGAGATCTATGATTATTTAGATAATCTGCAAAGAATGTTTGGGGAAAATGGAGCCAACATTGAAGCAGCTAATACGAATGCCGGAGAATTCAATCTCATAATTGCAATAGCACGATACGTTAAAGTGCTTGCAAGTAGTTTTTTCAAAAGCGATTATAAAATTAACCGGCTGAGGATCTACAAGGGAGATATTAAATTCAATGATTTTTCTACAACTGAAAAATTCACTCTGGAATTAAATCCTTTAACTCTTATTGCCGATTCCATTGATAAAGATCACAGCAGGGTAAAAGTTTCTTTACAATCACTTATAAAACCGTATGGTAGTGTATCAGTAGCAGTTAGCATTAACCCTAAGGACAGCTCTGATTTTGATATGCAGTATCATTTTAAAAAATTGGCGGTTTCCATGTTTAATCCCTACATAATTTCGTTTACATCATTTCCATTAGACAGGGGAACGCTTGAATTTAACGGAACCTGGAATGTGAAAAACGGGATGATACAAAGCATTAATCACCTGGTTATTATTGACCCCCGAACAACGAAACGAATAAGAAATAAAGATACAAAATGGATTCCTGTCCCTCTGATAATGACTTTTATGCGTGAACGTGGTAATGTTATTGATTACGAAATTCCGATAACAGGCAATTTAAAAGATCCGAAATTTCATCTGAAATATGTAATCTTCGATTTTCTAAGGAATGTTTTTTTAAAAGCCCCGACAACTCCTTATAGACTTCAAATAAAAAATGTTGAAACTAAAATTGAAAAATCAATTTCGTTGAAGTGGGAGACAAGACAATGCGCACTTTTCCCAGGTCAGGAAAAGTTTATTGATAAAATGGCAGACTTCCTTTTAAAAAATCCCGAAGCATCAATTAATGTATATCCACAACAATTTACTTTAAAAGAAAAAGAATATATTCTGTTTTTTGAAGCTAAGAAAAAGTATTTCCAGGAGATAAATAATGAAAATCCCGGATATTTCAGTGCTGAGGATTCTGATAAGGTCGATAAGATGTCCGTAAAATATCCTTTGTTCGTTCGCTATCTGAACAGACATATAACTGACTCTCTTATATTTACAATACAGGGGGAATGTGCCAGCATTATTGACTCTGCTTTTGTCAACACAAAATTTGATCAGTTAAATAAAGAAAGAGAAACCGCATTCATTCTTTCTTTTAAGAAAAGGAAAGTGGATAATCGCGTAAAAATCTTAAAAGGCGAAAATGTCGTTCCTTATAACGGTTTTTCATTCTATAAAATAGAGTACAAAGGAGAATTTCCGGAATCTTTAATTAAGGCTTACAACCAGATGAATGAATTAAACAGTGAAGCACCAAGAAAGAAATTTAAACAGGAACGAAAGTCAGCGAATAGGAAATCCTCAATATAAAGATTTCTTTGCATACAGTTACAGCTTTTCCAGGGTACTATTTATTGTAATAAGGCAGTTTAAATGATACAAATTCCTTCCTATTGGATTTATCCCGATTGTGATTCAAAACATTAAGAACAGAATACTTATTCTTATTCTTCAAAGTGTGAAATATGTAACTTATTCTCCAGATAATATAACATTCAAATTATAAGAGTGCTCATCTTTGTACTATAGATTAATCAGCCATCAGAAGCTGATATAAAATTTATTGAATTATAAACTTTTTCATATAAAACAGAATTGTGGAAGATATTGCAGATATAATAATAACTAAAAGTAAAAGGACAAAGACATATTTAAGTCAGCCCCTCAGGTCGATTGATTTTATTGTAGCGAACGAAGCAATTGATAAATTGGTTTCTGAAGGAGGTGAAGGTTTCTATAATTATGTCGATTCAATTGGATTGTCGAAAGACCCAAATCTTATTGTACTTTCTTCCTTACATAATTATTACTATGATTCTGAAGAAATGAATAATGTAAAAACAGTTATTAACCTGAAAGAACTTAACGGGATAAATCAAATAAAAAGTCTCCTGCATACTCATCTCCATTCCCTGCCTCAAAAATGCAATTTTGTAGGGTGTTTCATTGATAATAAGAAGATTGCAAGGTTTGCGTTAAAAAACAGTTCAACCTCCGGCAAAAGAATTAAGAATTCTGATGCAGTAGAATTAGGTATAGTCTCACGATTTCCATTTATAAATATGCTGTATAGTGTAATGGATTTAAAAACCAATACATACATGTCAGAGAGAAGTGTTACTTTAATGCTTGGAGTTCATGGTTTTAAAGTTATGGACATGACAGAATTTAACGGGCTTACTTTTTTCCACTCTCGGAAAGTTGGGATGACTTATAATTAACAGAGATTCAATGTACCCTTTCTGGGTTTGTTTATTTGAGTTTATGAATTTCTGGGAGTGAATTACCTTTGTTAAGTAAAAATGAGAGAATCATCCTATCGTCGTATAACAATATAACCAGTTACAGCTTTGCTGTTTTCTGTTTTCAGAACATAAAAGTAAGTATCATCTGACAGAGGATTACCATTATTGTCAACTCCGTTCCATGAATTATCATAAGTTCCATTTTTATAAACCTGAACACCTCTCCTGTCAAAAATCACCAATTCCATTTTGCCCAGAGCATCAGATCCTTTTATTACTAAATAATCATTCTTTCCATCCATATTCGGAGTTATCAAGGTGGGAATGACAAAATTATTAACAATTATCATGACTGTATCGGAAGACGCAGGACAGACTCCATTTGTTACAGTCCACAAAAATATGTTTTTGTCCATTGAAAGTCTGGTAACAGGTGTTTTTGCATAGGTGGAATCAAAAAACTCACCTGTACCAGAAATTACCGACCAAATACCGGTTTCATAATTATTTGGCAACTCAGCATCCATCGTTGTTCCAAACAGATAAGACAGGACCTGGTCAGGCCCGGCATTTGCCATTGGTATCCGAAAAACCAGAACTATTACCGGTTTGACAGAAAATAAGCCATCTATTGTAGCACCTTTGATAAAATATGTACCTGCAGTTGCGGCACCAGGTGTCCTGTATTGTGTTGTGGCAGCTGCGTCAGTCCAGTATGTGTATGTCAAATTTAAAGCTGAACCTGCTGTTACTTTCGGATCTGTGAGGTCAACAGTTGATGGAAAGCATACGGGTGCAGGATTAGTAATGATAAGTACAGGACTACCTGTTAGTGCATAAATTCCAAAACTTGCTGATAAACCTGAAGTACATCCTGCCGAGTTGGTCACAGTGAAACCATAAGTTCCCGGGGCCAGACCTGAAATTGTTTTTGTTATTCCGGTTCCGGAAGTTGTTAGATTGCCAGGAGTAAGCGTTAATGTCCACGACCCGGTTTCCGGTAACCCGTTTAAAACTACGCTTCCTGTCGATAGCTCATTAACAGGTTGAGTGATGGTACCAATAACCGGAGGCGATGGAGTTATCGGTTGAGGTGGTATTATAACGTTTACGGACATTAATGAAACACATCCGCTTGCATTGGACAATGTAAAGTTGTAAATTCCAGTAGGAAGATTTGAAAGTGTCATGCTTGTACCTGTACCACTTGAAGTTACTGTTCCGGGATAACGGGTTAATATCCAAGTGCCTGTTCCTGGCAAACCATTAAGTATCACGCTGCCAGTCGATAAAGAACATGTTGGCGCTGTTATTGATCCAACAATGGGTGCTGCTGGTATCACAGGTTGTGCAGTTATTATAATATTAGCTGATGATTGAGAGATACACCCTTCAGAATTGGTTACAGTATATGTATATATACCTTCAGCCAGATTCGGAATTGTCGTATTTGCACCTGAACCGGTTGTAGTCACACCACCAGGCGTACGAGTAAGGGTCCATGTTCCTGTGGATGGTAAACCAGATAATATCACACTGCCTGTTGAGACAGTACATGTTGGTTGGGTAATGGTTACTATAACTGGTGCAGTGGGGGAAGACGATTGAGCACTTATAACCACACCTGCTGAGGCATTTGATATACATCCTGTGGTGTTAGTAACCGTAAACGTATATGTTCCGGTTGCAAGACCTGATATGAGTGTACTGGGTCCAGTGCCCGTTGTAATGACTCCACCTGGAGAACGTGTTAATGTCCAGGTGCCATTAGCAGGTAAACCATTCAATTCCGCACTTCCTGTTGCAACAAAACATGTCGGCTGAGTAATTACTCCCACTAAAGGTGCTGAAGGATTAGCAGTTACGGTCAGTGTAAATATAGCGGTTGCGGGAGCGCATGGCAAGCCCAATGGATTATTTGTTGTTACTGTAATGAGTACTGCATTGCCGGCATCGCCCGCTGCAGGAGTATAGGTAAATGCAAATGGCTGGCTACCGAATGATACCGGACTTACTGTACCTGCACCATTTTCAGTTATTGTTATCCCGGTTGCACTCCCTCCAAAGGTATTACCACTTACTGTTAAAGATGTTGTACTGCATGTACTGCCGTTGCTGCTGCTTAAGGTAACAGTTGGCGGGTTTACACATCCGCAAGTTACCTGAAAGCTGACTCCTGTTGTTGTGCATCCTGACGAATTCTTTACTGTTAAAGAGTGGCTCCCATTAGCTATATTGGAAAAAGAAGTTCCAGTCTGGTATGTGCCACCATCGAGACTATAAGTAAGGCCTGTTCCTATAGGACTGGTCACCTTTACTACCGCTTTGCCAGAACCCAGAGCACAATCTACTGTCTGTACAGGGCTTGCGGGAGATACTGGTTGTGCCGGGATAACAACATTTGAGGATGCTGATGAGGTACATCCTGCTGAACTTGTAACAGTGTAGGTATATGTGCCGGTTGCAAGATCTGAAATTGTTACACTCGTTCCTGCACCTGTAGTTTTTATTCCTCCGGGGTTGCGGGTAAGAGTCCATGTTCCGGTTGAAGGCAAACCACTCAACACCACACTTCCGGTAGCAACCGCACATGTCGGCTTGGTAATTGTACCTGCTACAGGAGCTGAAGGATTGGCATTTACCGTTAAAGTATAGGTCGCTTTTGCTGCGGCACAGTGCAAACCCAAAGGATTATCGGTAGTTACCGTTATTATAACCTTTTTCCCGCTGTCTCCGTTTTTTGGAGTATATGTAAATGTAAACGGTGATTTTGTTGATGAAACCGGACTAACTGAACCGGCTCCATCCTTTGTTATTGTTACTTTAGTTGCACTGCCTCCAAAGGTATTACCGGTTACAGTTACAGGTGTTACACCACATGTACTGCCACTGCTGCCGTTAAGTGCAATAGTCGGGCCATTCAAACATTGCCCTGATACCTCTATTGAAATCAATAAAAAAATACTAACCAATAGAAATACTCTGGTCATTTTTCACCTGAATAAATATCGAAAGTAATTTACAAAAATATCGTGACATAAGTGTTATACATTTATTAATAAAAACTACACTATTCACAGATTTTCATTCAATTGAAACCGGTCAGATGTTTTTTCAAGAGTAAATCGGAAGTTCCTGTTAATTCTGTTTTTTAGTCGGAATAATGAATAGCGGTATGGAAGTATGACGTAAAACTTTCTCTGTAACACTTCCCATAACTACATTTTCCAGCCATTTCCTGCTATGGGAGCCTAATATAATAATATCTGCATGCAGTTCTTTTGCAGTTTTCAATATTGATTCAGCAAAATCTCCTTCTTTTATTATTGTCTGGATAGTTTTATCACCCAGATGGTGTCTCGATTTATCCAGAAAATGTAAAGCTGCCTGTTTAAGTCCATCAACACTATTCAATTGCATCGGACCTGTATCCATAAAACCATTAAACCCCATTATAGGAGAATATTCTGTTGAAGAATAATACACCTGATCGGATATTACGTGCAGCAAAACAATTTCTGCATTCATTGCTTTTGCTATTGAAAATCCTACTTCTGCTACTTTTTGTGCAGTTGGATTATAATCCAGCGCTATTAATACTTTTTTCACTTTATCTGTTTTCATACTTACTTACGTTAATCTCGATTTTAAGATTTATATATTATTAAAATAGTATTATCGGGAAAAGGGGCCAGGGACAATGAAATTTAAGATCCTGTACATTTTATCATAACTTCCAATTCATATGTCTGAAACAAAAATAAAAGGCTGATTAATTAATCGGCCTTTTATTAAATTGACTTGAAATTCTGATGAATCTGACTATAAGATTTTGAAATCTTTCAATTCTTTTGCAAGCCTATCCAAATCACGATTGAATTCTGCCTTAAAGGTCGTAAATTGGGTTTGTCCTAGAACTTTATAATCAGCTAATTCCTTTTTAAGGCTGTTGTTCTTATCTTCTAAGAGACTGACCTTTTTCTGATCTGTAGCCTGGGCCTTTGAATTATTTTTTGTAATAGAAGCTCTCAGATCAGCAATACATTTCTCATTGCTTTTGAATTTAACTTCAGATTCTTTAGTAAGTTTTTGATATTCTGAAACAGAATCCTTCTGAGCTACCTTTAGATCTTGTTTTGCTACTACTACATCTTTTTTCTCTTCCTTTAGGTTCTCTCTGGCTTTCACTGATTGTTTATCAGGAACCTGTCCGAATGAATTCGATAGCGTTCCTGCCATAAATGCCACAACAGCCAGGGATAAGATTAATTTTTTCATTTGATACATTTTAATGTGAATATTTGGATAATTAAATTACAATACAAAGATCTAATCCTTTAGTTCGGGAACCATTACAGAATTCCATTTATAAGTTACATCATTCACACGTTTTTATTTGCAGGTTTAAAACGTCCATTTCATGGCAGTTTATCATTATCTGTTTTTAATAATGAGAATCTTAAGCCTGCTATTCCTCTGATCTGATGATTATAGTTGAAACTTGTCAGTTGATAATATAACCTGCGTACCTGGATATTGGACAGCTGCATCATCTTCGGCTGTTATAAATACTTTTACTGGTTTATCAGATGATACTGTCTTAAAAGATCCTTTAAGTTGTTTTGACATGAAGCCCTTTGAACTATTTAATTGTCCAATATTTTTTGTCAGGTCCCGGTCTGTAATCATCCAGACTATATAGGTTACTTTTGATGGTTGAAGTCTTGAGGCTTCAGCCAAATCTGTCAGAGATATCTGAATAACGTAATTCTTATTATTATCTCTTTTAATCTTTACAGAACCACGTGCAGCCGGAACAACTGATGAACTTAAGAAACTTACACTTGTTGTACATGAGATAAGTGAAAAAAGAATCATTAGAATAAAAATACCTGGGAAGATATTTTTTTTAAGGTTATTCAATCGTGTTGCTTTCATTTTGTTTTAGTATTAATAAGTGAAAGAAAAGTTATTCTAAAAAAGGCTCAACCAATTTTCCAAATACAAAGTTGATCCGAATAATAACAGAATGTGTTACAGAATTTCTGAAAAGAGTTACAACATTCACATATTAAAGGTGCAACGGTATAAAGTTTCAACGGTAAAAAGGCTTCGAGAATGTAAACCACCACAATGATCGCAGGCTGGTATCTTGTTTTTCTTTTACCTGTACATCACTATATCCGGTTTTCCTATTTCAAAATCCCGGAAGCCGAAATCAGTGGTGCTGAATGAGTTCATCTTAAAAATATTTTGCCCTGTACCCGGGATTAATGGGTAAAATGAAAGAGATATCTGGAATGTATTAAAAACCAGGTTTTCATTTTTTATTAAAACTCCAAACCCTATCTGTGAATATAATTTACGGTTTTTAAATCCTGATATTGCATCACCAAGCATACCAACGGAACAAACAAGAAAAGGTCCAAAATGGAATCCGATTAAATTCCATGGAGCATATGATTGTG
>PLLX01000103.1 GCA_003141415.1 Bacteroidales bacterium | reverse complement strand
GAGGTTAAGGATCAGATTGTTGATCTCGTAGGTTGTAAAAGGGAAGATATCATTGAGGCAAGCGCAAAAACAGGTATGGGAGTTGAAGAAATACTTCGGGAAATAGTAATGCGTATTCCTCCTCCGGAAGGCAGTCCGGAAGCTCCTCTGCAGGCACTCATCTTCGATTCAATCTTCAACTCTTTCAGAGGTATCATAGCTTATGTTAAAATTGTAAACGGGACAATACGGAAGGGTGACAAAGTAAAATTTGTTAATACCGATCATGAATATAATGCTGAGGAAATAGGTGTTCTGAAACTTAAACTGGATCCTCGCGAAATTATGGGTGTGGGAGATGTCGGATATATTATCACAGGTGTTAAGGTTTCAGCGGAAGTTAAAGTCGGAGATACTATTACTCATGTTAAAAATCCCTGTGATAAAGCAATATCCGGATTTGAGGATGTAAAACCGATGGTGTTTGCAGGAATTTACCCGGTTGATGCAGATGACTATGAGGATCTGAGAATCTCTATAGAGAAATTGCAGTTGAATGATGCTTCACTATCATTTATTCCTGAATCGTCAGCAGCCCTGGGATTTGGTTTCAGGTGTGGCTTCCTCGGGTTACTCCATATGGAAATTATACAGGAACGTCTTGACAGGGAGTTTGATATGGATGTAATTACAACTGTTCCGAACGTTTCATTTAAGGCTTATACAACGAAGGGAGAAGAAATTGATGTTCATAACCCATCGGGATTACCTCCGGTTAATCATCTGGAACGTATTGAGGAACCTTATATTATCGCACAGGTAATCACATTATCGGAATATGTTGGTTCCATTATGAATCTTTGCATTGATAAAAGGGGAGCTTTAAAGAACCAGGTTTACCTTACACGCGACAGGGTGGAACTGACTTTTGAGATGCCTCTTGCAGAAATTGTTTTTGATTTCTATGATAAACTGAAGAGTATCTCTAAAGGGTATGCCTCATTTGATTATTATTATACAAACTATCAAAAAGCTGATCTTGTACGACTTGATATTCTTTTAAACGGCGAAATGGTGGATGCACTTTCTACTCTTATTTATAGAGGACATGCATATGAATTTGGCCGGAAGATGTGCGTTAAACTGAAAGAATTGATTCCGCGTCAGCAGTTTGATATTGCAATACAGGCTGCTATCGGAGCGAAAATTATTTCCCGTGAAACAGTAAAAGCAGTTAGAAAAGATGTGACTGCAAAATGCTATGGAGGTGATATCACCAGAAAAAGAAAACTTCTGGAGAAACAGAAAAAAGGGAAAAAGCGAATGAGGCAGGTAGGGAATGTGGAAGTTCCACAGCAGGCATTTCTGGCAGTCCTAAAGCTTGATTAAATATTTACCATGTAGGGACGTTGCATGCAATGTCCCTACATGGCCTTCAACTGATTAACTTATACCCTCTTCCGTGAATATTCAGTATTTTTACAGAAGAATCTTTCTTAAGGTATTTTCTTAAACGGGTGATATAAACATCCATACTCCTGGCATTGAAATAATTATCATCGATCCAGATAGTTTTTAATGCGAAGTTTCTCTCCAGTATCTCATTTCCATGCCGGCACAAAAGCTCCAGAAGCTCAGATTCTTTGGTAGTCAGTTTTATAATCTGTTCCTTGAAAACAAGCAATTGTTTCAAAGGATCAAAAGAATACCCACCTATTGTATAGGATTCATCTTTTCTGTTTACTGCAGGAGATGTTGTTCTTCTCAGGATCGCTTCGATGCGGTAAAGAAGCTCTTCCATAGAAAATGGTTTTGTGATATAATCATCCGCGCCCGTTTTGAAGCCCTCTAGTATGTCTTCCTGTTGGTTTTTTGCGGTCAGGAAAATAATCGGTATATCCGGATTTATAAGACGAATCTCTCTCGCAAGAGTGAGCCCATCCATTTCAGGCATCATAATGTCCAGCAGGCAGAGTCCAAACATCCCTGATGGGAATGCTTCAAGAGCCAGACGTCCGTTAATAAACAGTACAGTCTCATAGTTTTTAGCGGTAAGATAGTTGCGCAGCAATATGCCCAGATTGTTGTCATCTTCAGCAAGAAGGATTCTGATATTATTCATTTTACTCTGTTTTGTGGAAGGAATAACGTGAATTTTGTTCCTTTGTTTACCTGGCTTTCAGCTTTAATTGATCCGTTATGTCCTTCAATAATTTTCTTAACATAACTTAAACCTAGTCCGAACCCCTTAACATTATGGACATTACCTGAATGTACACGGAAAAACTTGTCGAAAATCCTTTTCAGGTTTTCTTTACTTATGCCAATCCCTTTATCTTCAATAGTTATCTGAATACCTTTCTTGTTGTTCCGTGTAGTGATTGTTATATCAGGATTATCCTTTGAATATTTAATTGCATTATCAATAAGGTTTGAAACTGCGTTCAGAAAATGAATTTCATCGATATAAACAAGAGACCTTGTTGCCTGGAGGTCAGTATTGATTATTCCGTCACGGTTACTGATCTGTAGGGCAAAATTTTCTATAGCCTTATCAATAATGCCATGTACATCCATCTCAACCAGGTTGAGCTTCATTTTAATCCTTTCAAATATTGCCATCTGTAGGACCTTTTCAACCTGAAATTTCAGTCTCATGCTTTCATCGGAAATGACTTTTGCCAGGCTTTCAATATTTTTATCCTTATCGGCTATGGTTTTGTCAGCCATCATCTGGGAAGCTAGGGAAATTGTCGAAATAGGGGTTTTAAGTTCATGAGTCATATTGTTTATGAAGTCGTTCCTTATTTCCGAAATCTTTTTTTGACGGAAGATTACAATAAATGTTCCAGTAGAAAGGATAAGTAAGAGCAAGGTAAAAAGCAATGTTATGAACCCCAGGTTTCCGATTTTCTCAATCTTATACTGGTTTTCCTGCAGACAATATAAAACTATCTGATTCTGACTTGGTACCGGATCGTTCGGGAAAAGCTGAATTATGAATTTATTTGTGCCGGGTTTGTCAGTATACCCTGGTGTTTTCCAGATACTTCCATAACGCCCTGACCGGATTGAGAATTCAAAATCGAGATATATTCCGACATTATTAAGTGCTGTCCGGAGTTCCGCCTTAAGTTTTTCCGGATCAATTCTTTCTCTTATATCGGGTGTATTGCGAAGAATTTTCTCCATTATTTTCTCAAGAAAAACGATTTTATTGGTTACCCTTCCTTTGATTTCTGAATTAGAGATTTGTGGCGAAGGTTCAGTTGTTTCATCAGCGGAGAAGGAAGTGATGTTTTCCGATGAAATGAATATCTTACGGCCCGAACTGGTTATGGCAATCGGTTCACCCGGATTATTAAGTCCGTACCTTTCGAGGAGTGCTGAATTAGGATGATATCCCTTCAGTTTTCTGGCTAGCGGAGAATTAGCAGGAACTATTGCAGTAACTGAATCTGCAGATGCAGGATCTATATTGTCAACTATATTTTTGATTAGTTCCTTTTCCTCAAGATTAAGAACCACAGACTCAAGAGCTTTATTACCCAGATAACGGAATTGTTGATCTGTAATAATAATTGCACCGCGGATCCAGTATAGTTGTATAAGGATCAGACCCGAAATAGCCAGAAAAAAAAAGACGGCAAGCAATACAATGGTTATCCGCTTCATACAATTACAAAAGTACTTGTATAAATTTTATATTGTCACACTTTAACTTTCTTTAACAACTGAATGCAGATCAGGCGTTTCTTATATGATTCCTCATAGCCCAATAAAAAAATAATTTTAACTTTTCATTAAAGTATTGTTAATTTTCAGCTATTTAGCTAAAATCATTTTTTTATTCCGGGAATGCATAATATATTTGTAAAGGATTTGGCACGATATTTGAAATACAAGATATAGGTTTTTTTCATAGGTTAGGTTAGTTTTAGGGTTATCAAAACTGTGGGTCGCTTTCATGGCGGCCCACTTCTTTTTTATAAGGTCATGTTTCTTCCATAAGAACATGAAGTCACAAGGCTATACAAAATGGCATAAACCATTCATATCTTGCCAGAAATGGTCATAACTTTTTTTACCGGCAGATCCTTTTCCCTTGCCATATGAAAAAGATGTTTTCTTATCCTGCTTGATTTTTCTCTCTGAATCCAGGTCAGATTTATGATAAATGAAGACCCGTCTTTAAAAACAAGCTTTACTTTTTTCTGGCGGCGCGGCATAACAAGCTCACTGATATCTATCCAGCTGAATAAATGTGTCAGTGGTTTGATAAACCCATATTTATATTCAATTTTATCTTTGTCGATTGAAAAGAAGAGATCCGTGCCTTTAAAAGTTGCAAAAGAGGCAATTATGAATACCACCAGACTAATTCCAAAGGGAGCAGCGGAAAGAATAGTGGGGATGCTCTTTTGACCTAGAATGAGACTTACAAACAAAACGTATACTCCTGCAAGGAAGAAAAGTGATGCAAAACTCCATAAAAGGGTTTTACTTCCTCTTGAAAACTCCTTTTCTGACAGATTAATATGCAAGTTTTCCATACTCTATTGGGTTAAGTAATGTAAATTCTTATCCTTTATTGTACTAATATCGATATTAAAAACTGCGTTGATAGTGTCAATTTCCCTGAGACTTGAAGTTATTTGGTTAGTGCTGATTTCTTTTTCAGAAATATTTATTTGCAGAAGATAATCAATGTTTTTGAGCTTATTGAGCAGAAAGCTTTTGCCGCTTCGGTTTGAAATCAGGCTGAGTGTCAGATCAGTAGAATCATCATTATTTGAAAATCTGCTGAATGCAAGTTCAGATTTGGTATCATCCGTTATTTTGAGCGGTGCAATGTTTTTAAGAGAAATCCTGAATTTTTTATTTAATGAAAGGGAAAGTTTGTAATCCGGTTCGGCAGAAACAAGTCCCAGCAGAATGTAGTCATTATTCTGTTCAATATTAAGTTTGAGCCGTGTGACTTTTTGAGTACTCTTCATCTATCATTACTGAAAATGATAAAGTTAGAAAAAAAATGAGATACAAATCCTTAATTGCTGAAATTATCTTTAAGTCTTTTCCAGGCCTGACTGGCTGCTTCCTGCTCTGCCTCCTTTTTTGAGGAACCATGTCCTTCTCCGAATTCCTGCTTGTCAATTGAAAGAATTGTTGAAAAGACTGATTTTTTTAAATTGAAATCATATTCTTCATTATATGTGAAGATAAGGGTTGATTTATGCTTTTGTACCCACTCAAAAACAAGGCTCTTATAATCCAGATCCGTTTTAACTATCTGATTCAGGTCGAGATATTTATTAAGCACATTCTTAATAAAAAGTTTTTTTGTCCTTCTAAATCCCTTATCCAAAAAAACTGATCCGATAAGCGCTTCAAAAGCATCTCCATAAAGGTTTTTTGTCAGATGGGATGAACTGATTTTGCTGATAAGGATTTTATTGATCCCCATAGATACAGCGAGTTGATTAAGGACCTCACGATTTACTATACGCGAGCGGATTTTTGTCAGGAATCCTTCATTAGCCTCGGGGAATTTTTCGAAGAGATAATCTGAAAGAATTGCGTCCAGTACTGCATCTCCAAGATACTCAAGCCTTTCATTGTTCACTTTTTTACCATTTGGAAGGGTAAAAGTTGCTGAACGGTGAATAAAGGCTATTTCATATAATTCAAGGTTTCCGGGATTGAATCCCAAAATCTTTTTTAAGCGGGAACTGAATTCCCGCTTATCCTGTAAATAAGTACCATTTATTCTTTTACGGAATAGAGACACTAAGCTTCAGCTTTTTTAATAACGATAGAAGCATTATGACCACCAAATCCAAACGTATTGCTGATGGCTATATTAACTTTCCTGTGCTGTGCTTTGTTAAGTGTTAAGTTCAGGTTCTGATCAATATCCGAATCCGGAACCTTGAAATTAATAGTAGGAGGAATGATATCATGAACAACAGCCATGATGGAAGCAATCGCTTCAATAGCACCTGCAGCGCCAAGAAGGTGACCGGTCATGGATTTTGTTGAACTGATATTAAGTTTGTAAGCATGTTCCCCAAAAACAGTTACAATAGCTTTAGTTTCAGAAACATCTCCGAGAGGAGTAGCTGTTCCGTGTACGTTGATATAATCAACATCTTCTACCTTAAGGTTGGCATCACTTACAGCAAGCTTCATTACATTTCGTGCACCAAGACCATCCGGATGAGGGGCCGTAAGATGATAGGCATCAGCAGTTAATCCGGTGCCGACTAATTCTGCATATATTTTTGCACCTCTTTCCTTAGCATGTTCGTACTCCTCAACAATTAATGCACCGGATCCTTCTCCAAGAACAAATCCATCGCGGGTTTTATCAAAAGGTCTTGATGCGGTTTTAAACTCAGCATTATTTGTTGAGAGAGCCTGTAAAGCATTAAAACCACCAATTCCCGGTTCATTGATACTGGCTTCGGAGCCACCGGTAACGAAAATATCTGCTTTTCCCCAACGTATATAATTGACAGCATCAATTATTGAGTTGGTCGAAGAAGCACAGGCTGATACAGTTGCAAAGTTAGGTCCTCTGAAGCCATATTTTATTGAAATTGAACCTGCGGCAATATCTCCTATCATCTTAGGGATAAAGAACGGACTGAATCGGGGTGTCCCATCCCCAAGGACATAGCTCTTAATAGCCTGAAAAAAAGTTTCAATTCCCCCGACACCAGAAGCCCATATTACACCAACTCTGTCTTTATCAACTGTTTCAAGGTTTAACCCGGAGTCAGTTATCGCCTCATCAACTGCTACAAGTGCATACTGTGAGTATAAATCCAGCTTGTTGGCTTCTTTTCTTTCAAAATACTTAGCAGAGTCGTAGTTCTTTACTTCGCATGCAAATTTTGTTTTGAACTTTTCAGTGTCAAAACGTGTGATCAATACTGATCCGCTGACACCGTTTTTTAATCCTTCCCAATATTCATGCAAATTATTACCTAAAGGAGTTAAGGCTCCTAGTCCTGTTACTACAACTCTTCTCAT
>PLLX01000146.1 GCA_003141415.1 Bacteroidales bacterium | reverse complement strand
GCTCGTCATTCCAATGCTGGTAAGTACCCTGTTTGGTGAAAAGAAAGGCCATAATGTTCAGCTTAGCAGCCCGATGCAATTCAGATGGTATCCAAAGTTTCTTTCAAAAATCATCGAAAAGAGATTGATTGTTATCATCCTTTCCATTCTGTTTATGGGATTAACGGTACTTCTTATCCCAAAACTTGGAAGCGAATACATGCCAAAATCATCTTCATCCGAATTTACAATAGGATTGAAACTTCCCGAAGGGACAAATCTTGAACGTACTCAAAGCACAATCAAAGAAATTGAAGGAACAGTCAATGCACTTCTTGGAAATAAAATAAGGATGATCTATAGCCAGGCGGGCGGGGATATAAATACAACGACTACCCAATCGGCAACTACTACAAATGAGAATGTGGCAAATATAAAAATATTCCTAAAAAATGAATATGCATCCGTAACAGAAGAAGCTATCAAAGCAGTCGAGAAATACCTTAAGACCATTCCTGATCTTGACGTTAGCTTTTCACAGGAAGAATCAGAACTTCAGACTACTTTGGGAACCAGCGAAGCGCCATTTGTTGTTGAGGTAAAAGGGCAAGACTATCCTGAGATCGAAAAGATTATTAATGAATCAAAAACGGTGCTTCAGAATAACAGTGGTTTGTATAATATTACAACTTCACTTGATGAAGGGACCCCCGAAATAGAAGTGGCTGTTGACAGGTTTAAAACCAGTTTTTATAATGTCTCTGTGACTAGTGTAATCAGCCAGATCCAAAGTTATCTCTCCGGAGCTTCAGCAGGAACAATGGAAAAAGAAGGTGAGGAGAAAGACATTGTCATTAAGCTCGGAGATCTTTCACTTCATCAGCTTGAAGATCTGCTGATTACTGCAGGATCAGTAAAAGTGCCATTAAGTTCGCTTGCTACAGTTAAAAAAGTTATTTCGCCCAGAGAAATTACACGGCGGGACCAGAGCCGGACAAGCTATATATACGCCATGGTTAATAAATCAAAGCCTTTTGATAAGGTCATCTTGGATGCCCGTGAATTGCTTAAATCAGTTCCGCTACCAGCTAACTACAGGATTCAGATAACTGGTGAAGAACTGATGAGAAAAGAATCGATGTCGAATCTTACATTTGCTCTGATTCTGTCAATTATTCTGGTATTTATGGTACTGGCAGCTGAATTTGAATCAATAATTCAACCTTTTGTAATTCTATTGACAATACCTCTTGCAGCTGTGGGTACAATTCTGACATTCTTCTTCCTGGGAAAAAGTCTCAATATGATGGCATATATAGGCATAATTATGCTTGGAGGAATTGCTGTGAGTAATGCAATTATTCTTATTGACCGGATAAATCAGCTTCGCCAGACCGGACTAAACAAAAAAGACTCAATTATAACCGCAGGGTCACAGAGAATCAGACCTATCTTAATGACAAGTCTTACAACAATTTTTGCGCTTCTTCCACTGACAATCGGTATCGGGGAAAGTGCATCACTCAGATCCCCGATGGCGCTTGCAGTGATAGGCGGACTGGTTACATCAACTATCCTCACCCTGATAGTGATCCCTTGTGTTTATTGGGTTTTTGATTCCTTAAGTGAGATGATCACAAGGAAAAAGCCAGTGAATGAATAGTTTAATCATGATGACTAAGGACAGTAAATAAAATGAATTTCATCATAAAGAGAAAGGTGCTGATTTGTATGTTCTTTATCGGGCTTACAATGCTTGGTTATGTTTCCTATAAAAGACTCCAGGTAGAACTTTTTCCTAATTCTCAGCTTCCAACTCTCATTGTTCAGGTTACTACAACTCTTGAGCTGGATCCGAATTATATTGAAAGCAAGGCGATAATTCCACTTGAAGGTGCTATCGGAACTCTTGAAGGCATTGAAAAGATTGAATCAAACATTACCTCCCGTTCCGGGACGATAATCCTTTATTACAATCAGAATGCCAATATGAAGTATGCCAATCTGAAACTACAGGAAAAGATAAATGTGGTGAAGACAACTCTGCCTGCCGAGTTCAAAATTACTGTTGTAAAAATTGATCTCACACAGATCACAAGCCAGTTCATGGAATTACAGATAAGAGGTGAAGGAGGAATAGACCGGATCCGCAATGTTACGGATGAGGAAATATCGTCTGAACTTCAGAATATTACAGGTATAGCGGGTGTTCAGATTTATGGTGGTCAGCAAAAATCAATTGAGGTCAGGCTAAATGAAAAAGCCTGCAAAGCATACGGGATAACCATGGGACAGGTCACAAACCTCCTGAACAACAATGGCAAGGATAAGACTTTTGTCGGATCGGTGAAAGAAGGCAACAACAAGTTTTTTGTAAATGTGACATCTGAATATACTGATGTTAAAGACATCGGAAATATTATTGTGAAGCCAAACGGGTCTGTGACTCTGAAAGATATTGCCGAAATTATTTTTGGAGTAAAAGAGCAAACATCATATAGCCGCGTTAATGGCCTCGATGCAGTTACAGTTACACTGGTAAACGATAATCAGGCCAACCTGATCGATCTTTCACACAAAACACTCGATGTGATTAAGACACTGAATGCTAATCTGAAATCTGAAGGCGTCGAGATAGTTGTTCAGAATAATAATGCCGAAATTATGGAGAACAACTTAAACCAGATAATTCATCTGGCTGTAATCGGAGGTTTGCTTGCAGTACTTATTTTGTGGTTCTTTTTACGTAATATCCGACTGGTTTTTATAATTGCACTTTCAATTCCTATATCGGTTTATGCAGCTTTTAACTTATTCTATGCATATAATATCTCAATAAACAGTCTGACACTTGTTGGAATGGCTCTAGCAATTGGTATGCTTGTGGATAATTCGGTGGTTGTTCTTGAGAATATTTACAGGCTTGTAAGTCAGGGAGAGGATATCGATACAGCAGTTAAGCATGGAACCAGTGAGGTATGGAGATCAATATTTGCTGCAACTCTTACAACTATAACCGTTTTCCTGCCTTTTCTCTTCTCAGATAACTTCATGATCAAAATTATCGGTAAGAATATAGGCGTTTCAATTGTCTCAACCCTGATCATTTCATTATTCGTTGCCCTTCTGTTTATCCCTATGGCAGCACATTTTATTCTTAAACTGGTGAAGGTATCCGATCTGGGGGTCTTTAAAAAGCTTTCAATTCATAACAGGCTCATTCAGGGGTATTATCTCACACTCAAAGCCAGTATGAGAAATCCTGCAGGAACTATAATAGGCACACTTGTTGTGTTCTTTGCTGCACTTCTTATCAGTCTGAGTCTGAGTGTCACATCAACAAAGGAAGTCGAGACATCAAGTTTCAGACTTTCAGTTACAATGCCTTCCGGATCGACACTTGAAAAGACCGATCTCTTTGTTACTGAAATTGAACACGCACTCAGCGGAATACCGGAAAAAGGAGATATAGTGAGCAAAGTAGAGGAAACGGATGCAACAATGACTATTAATCTTGCAGAAAACTGGGATAAGACAAGCAAAAGGTCTCTTCCGGAAATAAAAAATGATATCCTTGAAAAAGTAAGGAACCTGAAGACAGGAGAAATCACAATGAATGAGATTTCTGCCGGTGGTGGTTATACCGGAGCAACCGGATCAGCTGGAGCAGTAAACCCCGGTGCAAACTTCATGAACCTTCTGGGTATTGGAACAACAACCGAAAGTGTCATCATAAAAGGTCAGAATTTCAACCAGATGAAAAACATTTCAGATGACATCAAGGCAGCCATTCAAAATCTGGCAACAATGAGTAGCGTGAATGTTAATGTTCAGGACAATACGCCTGAAGTACATTTAAAGTTTGATATGGATTATATCGGACGTAATAATTTCACTCTGGATAATATCTCATCAGCGCTTTCCACCTTTGGGAAAGAATATTCTTCAGGTGCTACTTTTTTACAGGGGACCGAAACCTATGACATAACCCTTAAATATGCTGATGAATCAGGAAAGGTTAAGGTAAACACTGACAAGACAATTGATGATCTTAAAAATCTCGAGGTAACAGGAAGCAATTCCAATTTAATGGAGATGCAGGAGCTGTCAAATATTGTATTTTCAACCGGTATGGGTAATATTCATAGGGAAAACCGGGAGAAAAAGATTACAGTTACATATAGTTTCAATTCAGATATAACCGGTTCAAAAGATCTGCTGGAAGGTGCAAGAGCAGAAATTGAATCAATAGTTTCAGGTATCAATATACCCTCTGGAATAGCTGTTGAAGTTGTACATGAAGAGGATCCGTTAAAAGATTTCTATTGGCTTATCGGGATGGCATTCCTGCTTATTTATATGATCCTTGCCTCGGTTTTTGAATCACTTTCAACCCCGATTGTTCTGATGTTCAGTATACCACTTGCCGCATTGGGATCACTAATTGCACTTATTCTTACAGACAATTCTCTCCTGAATGCCAATACACTGATCGGATTCCTCATTCTTCTCGGAGTGGTTGTAAACAATGGAATTCTTCTTATCGATTATACCAATATTTTAAGAAAGAGAGGCTATGGACGATCACGCGCATTGATGACTGCCGGTATTGCCCGTGTCAGACCTATTCTGATAACTGCTTCAACAACTGTAATTGCCCTTTTCCCACTGGCTATGGGAAAGTCTGAATTTGTTGCTTCCATAGGAGCTGCTTTTGCAATCACAGTTATTGGAGGTCTGACACTTAGCACCATGCTTACACTCATATTTATTCCAACCTTTTATTCAGGGCTCGAAAATTCTCTCCAATGGATCAATTCTCTCAACTGGAAAACAAAGATGATCCAGATCATAATATTTGCTTTACTTATATTTTTGATATACAGCTTTATTGATCAATTTCTCTGGAAATTAATAACAACAATACTCTCTTTAATCCTTGTGCCTGCAGGTACCTGGTTCTTTATCAATACCCTCAGAAAGGCAAGAGAAACAGTGATCTCCCCTGATGAACCTGTCAACATTTATATTCAGAGTCTTGTTAAAATTTATGACAGGGAAAGCCGGTTTATTAGAGAATGGAACGGCGGTGCGAAAATCAGGGAAAGACAGGGACTAACAAAAAAATATACCTCATGGAATGATATGAACCATCTGAGCTGGCAACTTCCATTGATAGGGTTTTTTATCTATTTTACATATCTCTATCTGAAAAACGACTTCTGGATCTTTGTCTTCAGTATTTGTATCTGGTTTTCTATTCTCGGTATCTGGATTCCTTTCAATAAATTATTGACCAGCTTTATATCGTCAGGCAAGAGCAAAATATATTCAAGGATCATAAAAACACTTGACATTCTTGTATTCTGGTTCATACCGCTTTTCAATATTTACCTTTTTCAGATAAGATGGCATAATATTGCAATAGTACTTATACTTGGTGTCTTATGGTTATCCGGCCTTATAATTTATAAGACAGGGATAAAAATGAGTTCCAAGAATATAGATATTTACCGTCTTGAAGGCAGGTTTAAGAATATCCGTAAAAATTTCTATAAGATTGTTGTTTCAATACCATTGATAGGCAGAAAGAAAAAACCTTTCAAGGCTTTAAGCTGTGTTTCATTGAATATCGGTAGCGGTATGTTTGGTCTTCTCGGTCCAAATGGCGCCGGAAAAACGACGCTTATGAGAATAATATGCGGTATTCTTGAACAGAGTTATGGTAAGGTATGGATAAATGGAATGGACACTCAAAAAAAAAGAGAAGAACTTCAGGGACTCATCGGATATCTTCCCCAGGAGTTTGGAAGTTATGAAAACATGACAGCCCATGAATATCTTCATTACCAGGCTATGCTTAAAAACATAATTGATGTAAAGACAAGAGAAGAAAGAGTTACCTATGTCCTGAAAGCCGTTCATCTTGAAGACAGGAGGCATGAAAAAATAAGCTCATACTCAGGTGGAATGAAACAAAGGATGGGAATAGCACAAATACTGCTTCATTTGCCCAGGATACTGGTTGTTGATGAACCAACTGCAGGTCTCGATCCAAGAGAAAGGATCAGGTTCAGAAATCTTCTGGTAGAACTTAGTCGTGACAGGGTGGTTATCTTCTCAACTCATATTATTGAGGATGTTTCCAGTTCATGCAAAAATGTTGCGGTTCTTAATAAGGGGCTTCTGATGTATCTGGGTAAACCAATTGATATGACAAGAGAAGCGGAAGGACATGTTTGGCAGTTTAATATACCGGCTCACGACTTTGAGGTTTTTATTAACAGTCATCTTGTTGTCCATCATATGTCCGAAGGAGAAAAGGTAAGAGTAAGATGTATTTCAGAAGAAAAACCACATCGCGATGCAATTAGTGTAACTCCAAATCTCGAAGATGCCTATTTGTGGCTTCTCAGGAAGAAAGTCGTAACAACACCTTAGAATAAACAGGTTAATATCATTAAAATGAAAAGCAAAAGATTATATAACAACTATATACTTATTTATAAGATGATCATATATAATTTGCGAATCATATTTGCAAATAAGTTCATTTGGTTCCTTGCCGGATCGATTTTGTTTTATATAGGCCTCTCAGTAATCTACGTGTTTTCAAATGACGTTTCAAAGATGGAAGATCTATATGGAATCTTCCTTTTTTCAGGTGTCCTTCTCGTTTTTTATCCAACGGTTTTTGCCATTCAGAATGATCAGGATGCCAGAACTATTGAAATATTATTCGGAATACCAAACTACAGATACAAAGTCTGGCTTGTAAGAATTGTACTTATATTCATAATTACCTTACTCGTCATGTTTGTTTTCACAATACTATCTTCTTATTTTATTGTCAAATTTCGAATTGCTAACATGACATCAGAGGTAATGCTCCCTGTAATTTTTCTTGGAGTGATGGCTTTTATGCTTTCTACTGTTATCAGAAATGGAAATGGCACTGCTGTTGTTATGATAATATTCGGTCTGATGTTCCTGGTTCTGAGTGACCCATTGAATAAGAGCCAATGGAATGTGTTCCTTAATCCGTTTGACATTCCACTTGATGTAAATGAGACAACATGGGCAATTATCACTTTTAAGAACCGGCTAATCCTGATCACAGGATCTGTCATTTTTTTACTCCTGGCTCTTTACAACCTTCAGAAACGGGAAAAATTTATGTAATGGAATTTAGCCGCCTTTAGGGGGTTGGGGGGCTAACCAATTTGAGTCCGACTATTCAAATGGGTTCTCTATGTTGAAATCAGGCCTGTAATTCACATTACTATCCATATTCTGCACCCACCCATTCCTGAAACCAAGAGCTTCCATTGTCTCAACAACAGCCTCATACTCTGCTTTGAAAAGAGTTCTGTTAAGCACCGGATGATGTTTGACCTGCACTGTAGGAAGGTATTGAGACATTAGTGAAAGATGAACACCCGGTGACAACTCTTCAGCAATTGAGTGTAAAACTTTCTTACTCTCTTCAGCATGGCCCGGTAACACAAGATGCCTGATCAATAACCCGTTGTCAGCCCTGCCATTTTGATCAGTTGAAAGGGTCGATCCTTTCTGATAATACATCTCTTTAATTGCCTTCAGAGCTATTTTCGGGTAATCCGAAACATCTGAATACTCTGATGAAATCGTGTTTGTAACATACTTATAATCTGGAAGATACACATCTATCAGCCCTGACAGGCTGCGGATTGTTTCAAGTTTATCATACCCATTTGTATTGTAAACTGTTATTGGCTTGTGGCCCCGCGAAATCAAACCATTAATAATTGCCTTTACCTGCGGTACGACATGGGAAGGAGATACAAAACCAATAGCAGGTATTCCCTCGGAAAGTATTTTCACTATCTGATCAAGAACCGCTTCGAAATCTGTTCCAGTATTCCTGATTATTGAACCGTTCTGGCTGATTTCATGATTCTGACAATAAAGACAATGTAGATTGCATCCGGCAAAAAAGATATTACAAATTCCTTCTCTGCCGCTAATGACGGGTTCTTCACCCTTATGGATACAAACCGATGCTATATTCAGTCCGGCATCTGTTCCGCAGTATCCGGTCCCGCCCTCAAATCTGTTTACCCTGCACTCCCTTGGACATATGGTACAATTCCCGAGAATTAACTTATCATTCCTGTCATATATATCTGCCTGTTTCACAGTGTTCACTGAAATATATTAATCTGTTCCCCGTTAGTTTTTAGCTAATTGCAAATATCGAAATGTTTCCTGATTTTCATGCTACGTATTTGAGCCACAAGCATAATACTTCAATATTAATGGCATTTTTTTTGGTGATATAATATAAATATGTACCTTTGTCATTGAATTGAGGGGTATTTGACCTAGGGGACCAGAGTCCCCTATTTTGTTATCAGTTTTCTTAAAATGATAGAAAAACAGAAAATAGAAGGATTAGTTGAAGAATATTTGAGGGGAACTGGGCTCTTTCTTGTTTCTGTTAAGATAAGCAGTGCGAACAGGATTATTGTACTTGCCGATAAAAATGAAGGGATAACAATTGATGAATGTGCAGGAATACACAGGCATATTGAAAAAGGACTTGACCGTGATGTTGAGGATTTTGAATTACAGGTCTCATCGCCCGGACTGGACCTTCCATTTGGAGTTATTGAACAATACTTCAAAAATGAGGGTAAAAAAGTTGAAGTTGCAGACTACGAAGGAGCAAAATACGTGGGGAAACTTAAAAATGTTACAGAAGGGGGATTTGAGCTTGAGACTGAAATAAAAACCAAAGAAAGAACAATAGAGTTGAAGGATATTTCGTTCAATTTCGAACAAATAAAATCGACAAGAGTTATTTTGACAATTAAATAATAATAAGAGGTTTACACCAGATGGAAAATGTTAATTTAATCGACACTTTTTCGGAATTCAAGGAGCTGAAAAATATAGACCGTCCTACAATGATGAGCGTTCTTGAGGATGTGTTCAGAAGCATGCTTGCAAAAAAATATGGTTCAGCTGATAATTTCGACATTATTGTAAATATTGATAAAGGTGACTTTGAGATATGGAGGAACAGGGTTGTCGTAGAAGACAAGGAGCTGACTGATCCTGTTATGCAGATTCCTCTTTCAAAGGCTAAAGAGATTGATGGAGATTATGAAGTAGGCGAAGAGGTATCTGATGAAGTCAAGTTTCTTGATTTTGGCAGAAGAGCTATTTTATCATTAAGGCAAAACCTTACTGCACGTATACTCGATCTGGAAAAAAATAATATCTATATCAAGTATAAAGACAGGATCGGTGAAATAGTCACCGGAGAAGTCTATCAGGTATGGAAAAGAGAAATCCTGGTTCTTGATGATGATGGCAATGAACTTATTCTGCCCAAAAGTGAACAGATACCTTCCGATCATTTCCGTAAAGGGGATTCAATCAGGGCAGTTGTGATAAAGGTCGAAATGAGAAACAATACACCTTTCATAATTCTCAGCCGTACCTCACCGGTTTTTCTGGAAAGGTTATTTGAACTGGAAGTTCCTGAAATATTTGATGGTTTGATCACCATCAAAAACATTGTCAGGGTACCAGGAGAACGTGCTAAAGTAGCTGTTGAATCGTACGACGAAAGAATTGATCCTGTTGGTGCATGTGTCGGGATGAAAGGCTCCAGGATTCATGGGATAGTAAGAGAACTACGGAATGAAAACATAGATGTTATAAACTATACTTCCAACAATCAGCTTTTTATTCAGAGGGCACTCAGTCCTGCAAAGATCACATCTATCAAACTTGTTGAGGAAACAAAGAGGGCGGAAATTTATCTGAAACCCAATGAAGTATCTCTTGCTATTGGAAAAGGTGGCCTGAATATTAAACTTGCAAGCCAGCTTACAGGATATGAAATTGATGTTTACAGGGAACCGGGTGGAGAAGATGAGGAAGATGTTAATCTCGAGGAGTTTGAAGATGAAATTGAAGATTGGATAATCGAAGAACTTAAGGCAATAGGTTGTGATACAGCAAGAAGCGTGCTGAATCTTTCAATCAGCGACCTTGTAAAGAGAACTGATCTTGAAGAAGAAACTGTTAAAGAGGTTGTTAACATCCTCAGGGCTGAATTTGAATAAAAAATAAACATTAACTTTCACGAGCAGGGGTTTTTTGAAGTTTTAATAAAGGCAAGACATATTTATGACAGAGGATATTAAGGTTACAAGATTAAGCAAAGCAGCCCGCGAATTCAATGTGGGGATATCCACTATTGTGGAATTCCTTCACAAAAAAGGGTTTGATCTTGATCCCAACCCAAATACTAAACTTCCGCATGAAGCTTATATTTTGCTTGTAAAAGAATATAGTACGGATATCAGCGTAAAAAAGGAGTCTGAAAAACTNNGAAAAACTCATCCTTAAAGATCTGCACAGAAAGAAAGAATCTGTCTCTATCGGTGATTTTTCAGAGAAGCTTGAGTCTGAAGACTCTGAAAGGGATGATGATGTTCTTGTCAAGGATTCTTCGGGAATCAAAACAACTGTAGATATTAAGACTGAAATCAAAAAACCTGAGGTAAAGCTTGTTGGTAAGATTGATCTTGAAAAAGCATTAAAACCAAAAGTTGAAAAAGTTGTTCCACCTAAGGAGGAACCCGTACAAAAGCCTGTCCCGGCTCCGCTTGAACCAGAAAAAACTGAAAAGAAAAAAACAATAGCAGAGAAGGAGACGGTTGACACTGCGGTCCCGGTTGAAGAAAAAAAATCTAAATCAAATATTGATCTTCGAATTGTCGGGAAGATAGATCTGGAAACAATTGCGAAAGACACAAAAACCGTTAAAAAAGAGGAACAAAAAGCTAAGCCAAAAGCAACTGTAAAAGCAAAAATCAAAGAAAAGGATATCCCGAAAGAGGCTAACAAAAAACCATCTGAAATAAAGGAACCTGAAATTAAAGAAGAGCCAGTCTCTAAAACGGTAATTGATGAGATCCAGATCGAAGATATTATTGAAGATACTGCACTGGTCTCTGAAGCGGAAGAAGATATTGTCGCTCTCTATAAGACTGATTTTAAAAAACTGGTTGGTCCAAGGGTTATCGGAAGAATTGATCTTCCTGTCGAAGAGAAAAAGAAAGCTACGCCATTTCAGCCTGTCAGAGTTAGCGGAGAATCCGAATTCAGGAGAAAAAAGAGAAGGAAGAGAATTCTGAAAGAAAAAGAAGGAGTACCTGTTGTTAAGCCTGTAACCACAGATAAAAAAGAAAAAACCTCCAACAAGAAGGTCGTGAAAAAAAGACCTGTCAGGGCTGAAGTAAATGAAGAAGAGGTTCAGAAGCAGATAAAAGAGACTCTTGCAAGGCTCACTACAAAAGGGAAATCAAAGGGGTCAAGATACCGCAGGGAAAAAAGGGAAGCTATAAGTCAGAAACATCAGGAGGTCGTTGATCAGCAGGAACTGGATAAGAATATTTTAAAAGTTACTGAATTCGTGTCGGTTAATGAACTGGCTTCGATGATGAGTATTCCGGTTACTGATATCATTTCGACTTGCATGAATCTTGGATTGTTTGTTTCAATTAATCAGCGTCTCGACGCAGAAACAATGGCACTTCTTGCTGATGAATTCGGTTTTAAAGTAGAATTCGTGAGCGCAGAATTACAGGAAGCAGTACGGGAGGAAGATGATGAAGAGGAGGATCTTAAACCACGACCGCCAATTGTTACTGTCATGGGCCATGTCGATCATGGGAAAACCAAGTTGCTTGATTATATCAGGAACACCAACGTGATTGCAGGTGAAGCCGGAGGTATAACTCAGCATATCGGCGCTTACGGCGTGATCCTTGAGGACGGACGTCAGATAACATTCCTCGATACTCCAGGTCATGAGGCATTTACCGCTATGCGTGCCCGTGGAGCACAAATTACTGATATTGCCATTATCGTAGTTGCAGCTGACGATGGTGTAATGCCCCAGACAAAAGAAGCTATAAATCATGCCTCAGCAGCTGGAGTGCCGATAATTTTTGCTATCAACAAAATTGATAAGCCAACTGCAAATCCTGATAAGATAAAAGAGGCTCTGGCAACAATGAATTATTTGGTTGAAGATTGGGGAGGAAAGTATCAATCGCAGGAAATTTCTGCAAAGAGCGGACTCAATATTGATATCCTTCTTGATAAAATCCTTCTTGAAGCAGAGATGCTGGAGCTTAAAGCCAACCCTGACAAACCGGCTCTCGGTACTGTTATTGAATCATCTCTCGACAAGGGAAGAGGATTTACTGCAACAGTCCTGGTTAAAGCGGGAACTCTCAAAATTGGTGATATTATGCTGGCAGGCAGTTGTTTTGGACATATTAAAGCCATGTACAATGAAAGAGGTTATAAGGTTGATGAAGTCGGACCTGCCACTCCAACGCTTATCCTGGGATTAAATGGCGCACCTCAGGCCGGAGATAAATTTAACGTAATGGACAGTGACCGTGAAGCAAAAGATATTGCAACCAAGAGGGCACAGCTTCAGAGGGAACAGGGTCTCCGTACTCAGAAACATATTACACTCGACGAAATAGGCCGGAGAATTGCAATTGGTAATTTCCAGGAACTTAATATTATAGTGAAGGGCGATGTAGATGGTTCCGTAGAAGCTTTGAGTGACTCACTCATTAAACTTTCCACTCCTGAAATCCAGCTTAACATTATTCATAAGGCTGTAGGTCAGATCTCAGAATCAGATGTTCTTCTGGCCGCAGCATCGAACGCTATTATAGTGGGATTTCAGGTCAGGCCATCTTTAAGTGCCAGAAAACTTGCTGAAAAAGAGGAGATTGATGTGCGACTCTATTCAATCATTTACAATGCAATTGAAGAGATTAGATCTGCAATGGAAGGTATGTTGATGCCTGAAGTCAGAGAAGAAATTGTAGCAACTCTTGAAATTCGTGAAATATTTAAGGTCACAAAAGTCGGAACAGTTGCAGGTTGCTATGTTAAAGAAGGCAAAATAACAAGGAACACCCGGGTAAGGATTATTCGCGATGGAATTGTAATTTATACCGGAGAACTTGGATCACTCAAACGATTTAAGGATGATGTGAAAGAAGTAGTCGGCGGGTATGAATGCGGACTTAACATCCATAATTTCAACGACATAAAACCGGGCGATATTGTAGAAGGCTACCAGGAGTTCGAGGTCAAGAAAACTCTCTAAAACCTATTTAACCGCAAATGGATGCTATTACAAAAGAGCTTTATATCCTTCCGGTGATAGCAGGTTTTTGACTTCAGATGGATTGATGATATTAATTTTTACCATCCAGCCTTTGCCATAAGGATCCTTATTCACAACATCAGGGGATTCCTCAAGGGCAGGATTCACTTCAAGGATTTCACCGCTGACAGGCATAAACATGTCAGAGACTGTTTTTACAGCTTCAATAGTACCGAACACATCCTCCATTGAAAGTGTTTCGCCGACTGTTTCGATCTCAATGAAAACAATATCACCTAGCTCACCCTGAGCAAAATCAGTTACTCCTACATAACCGAATTTTCCTTCTACCCTAAGCCACTCATGGTCTTTTGTGTACAATAAATTTGCTGGAACATTCATATTTGAGATAGTTTTTGATAATAATTTGAATTCATTTTTGCCTTTAGTCAGGTCAGCCAAAAATAAAGCTTTTTTTGTTTAAAAAAATTGACAAAGGACATTTTTTGGATTAATAAAAAAGATATCTAAAATGAATATTTAAATCACATTAACTTTCTTCTTCAAGACAAAACCGGAGAGTGGCGTAAGGCTGATTTCAATTTTTTTGCCGGCACTTTTAAACGTAGCCCTCTTCCCGGAAAGTATATCTTCAAATTCCCCATCAGTTCTCACGGGAATATTAACAATTCTCAGGCTATCTGACCTGTTAAATACAACGACTATTTCTTCATTGTTCATCACCCTGTCGTAAGCCAGAATCATCTGTTGATCATCTGCAATTGAGAACCTGAGATCACCATATACCAGTACCGGATTTTCTTTTCTCATCTTGCATAACTTTATATAAAACGATCTTAATGTCGTATCTGGTCTGACAGCATCAACAGGCCGGATTTTAGCAGGGTTGTAGGCAGTACGTTCATCATTATAAGTGATATCATCCCATACCATCGGTTTTCTGCAATCCGGATCATCTGCACCCCACATTCCAACCTCTTCACCATACCATATCTGAGGAGCTCCGATAAAAGTAAACTGATGAATCAGAAGGATAATTTGTTCCTTCCTCGTACGTTCGTCCGGCTTATTTATTTTATAATCAGGATTATCAGATGGCTTTGATTTGTATTTATCCATTGTCTTATTGAACAATGAAGTAGATAACCTGGGAGAATCGTGGGTAGAGGGTACATTCATCATTGCCTGAAGGTTTTCGATGTTTATACCTTTGTTGATCCGGTTTATTTCCTTTATAAATCCTGTGGGTTTTAAAACTGGTTCAGCCTGTCCGAAAAATCCCCTGGCAACCCGGTACCATCTGTAATTCATTATTGCATCATATTGATCACCTTCAAGGTAAACCTTCGGATCAAACAGTTTATCGGGCCATTCCAGCCACCAGATTTCTCCGATAAGGTATGCATCAGGGTTTACAGAGCGTACAACCTTCCGGTATTCGCGCCAGAATCCCATTGGGATCTCTCCTGCCACATCTAGCCTGAATCCATCAACACCGTCTGACGGATCGCCGTCTCCATCCGGATCAAGCCATCGCCTTGTAACATTGAATATATGCTTTTTTAATGATTCTGAATGAAGATTACCTTCAAATGGCATAACCTTATCATCAGGCGGAATAATATCCTTTTTAAACACTGGCATGTAGGGATTGTTCCCGCCCCATCCTTCATAACTTAATTTATCTTTCTTAGTTGCATGATCATCTGATTGTGTAATATTATACCAGTCTATATACTTTGAATTTTTACCATTCTTTCTTACATCGTTCAATGCCCAGAATGCTTTGCCTGTATGATTCCAGGAATAGTCCATTATCACCCTGATCCCTCTTTTATGAAATTCATTAATGACTTTCAGGAAGAGCTTATCTGCAGAAGTCCATTTCCATGTCGACGGATCATCATGGATTTCTGAATCTATCATTGCTGCATCACCTTTTGGATCAGGGCCGAAATTCCTGTCAATGTGAGCGTAGTTCCTTGCATCATATTTATGTAATGAAGGCGAATCGTTAAGGGGATTAAAATATATTGCAGTAACACCGAGTGATTGAATATAATCCATTTTATCAAGTACTCCCTGCAGATCACCTCCGTAACGACGGGCCTGGATTTTTGAATAGAATCCGGATGCTTTGACACTATCAAGCCATGGTTCATGAGAATACCAGTCGTGGCCCCATGGTGTTATCTTCCATTTATCAGGTATTGTATCCGGATATGATCCCGCCATATCTGCCGGAGTTGGATCGTTGCCGGGATCACCATTGCGGAATCTCTCGACAAAAATCTGATACCAGATTGCTTCTTTTGCCCAACGTGGAACAGAAGCAAGAGATTTGTCAGTTATTGGTATATTTTTGTTTTGCATAGGTTTGCATCCAACAAGAAGTAAGACAATAACATTCAAAAGGATTAATATATGTTTTATTGAATGCATATTAATAATTCTGACTTCTGAAAATGGAATCCAGTAACCGCAATGTTCGCAAAATTCTGATAACTATCGGGAGTTCAAAGGTCACTGAATTATCTGGATTATCTATGTGTTTCTCAATGACAGTTTTTATTTCCTTATTCACCCGCAGATTCTGCAGATTTCCGCAGATCAAATTCTTTACTTTTTACTTTTGCCCTTCCCCTTTTTACTTTTGTCTTTTGTCTTTTATCTTACAAATACCTTATACCCCCATGGCTCAAGCCGCAGGGAATCGGTTAAAGGCAAAACTGCTTTCGAACCGGCAAAATAATCCGTATAATCCCCATTAAGGTTTCCCGGAAGCGGCTTTAAAGCAACACTTTTCTTACTGAGATTCAGTAATACAATTACCTTGTTTGCATCTTTCTCCCTGTAAAAAGCAAAGACGGCATTATCTTTGCCAGTCTTGATTTTGATCATCGGACTTCCTGCATCACCGTTCCAAAGAGCTATATTATGCTTTTTCAAAGATATCAGATTCTTATAAAATCCTGTCAGACTGCAGGTATCCCATTTGATTGGATCCCGAAAAAAGAACTTCAATCTTTTGTTAAGACAGGCTTCTTGTCCACTATAAATTAAAGGTACGCCCTGTGCGGTAAAAATTAAAGTTGCAAATGCCCGTTGCGAATCGCCCATTAATGAGTCAATTGTTCCTCCCCATGTATTCTCGTCATGGTTAGTAAGGAACTGAAGTCTGTACACATTATTCGGATATTCCATCCACTCCTTATTATAATACTTTACTAACTTACTAACGCTGTCTTTCCCTTGCGCCACACCGTTCATCAGATGATAAAGTTCCCAGGCGTAATTCATATCAAAACCCTTTTCAAGAAAATAAGTTGGTTCCTCGATTTCACCAATCAGGAGAACAGGCTTTATTGCAGTAAGTTCGGTCCTTGCTCTTTCCCAGAATTCCTTAGGGGTATTATTCGGGTGATCGATACGGAAACCATCAACCCCCATGTTTACCCAGAATTTCAATGCACCTATCATATAATCCTGAAGGCCTTTTTTTGACCAGTCAAGCTGAATTACATCAGTCCAGTCAAATCCAATCGGCGGTGTAAATTTACCGGCAGCGTCTTTGACATACCAATCAGGATGTTCAATTGTCAGATTATTATCCCATGATGTATGATTCGGCACCCAGTCGATGATAACTTTCATCCCAAGATCATGGGCTTTGTTTAGAACTGCTTTAAAGTCGTCAAGGGTACCAAATTCAGGGTTGACATTCAAAAAGTCTTTTACCGAATAATAACTTCCCAACCCTCCTTTCCTGTTTAGAACTCCTATAGGGAAGGTCGGCATAAACCATAATACATCAACGCCAAGAGCTTTTAGTCTGGGAATATGTTCTGCAAAGGCATTAAAAGTGCCCTGTTCCGTGTACTGCCTGATGTTTACTTCGTACAGTACAGAATTTTTTGACCATTCGGGGTGCACAACATCGGAAGTTAAAGGTTTTATTTCCTTCTTCTTTCCAAAAATCGAACAACCGGCTATTGTAATTGTCAGTGCCAGAAACAATACCAGTATACTTAAAGGCAGTTTTTCCATCAGTTGAATAGTTAAGTTATAGTTATTAAAATTACATTTCTTATTCATAAGAGCTTAAGAAAAAAAATCTACTTTAAGATTAAGGATAATCTTCCCTGATCTTTCTACCTGATATTCCTTACCGGATATTACCACGTTTAATGGTTTTTCCGATATGTTATGTATACTCACACAATCTTTTGTTACCTTGACTTCAAACAAAACTCCACGGAAGCGGGCATGAAATGAATATGATTGCCAGTGTTCCGGTATAAGAGGATTCAGCAAAATCTTACCATCCAGGATCCTCATCCCTCCAAATCCCTCAACAATTGCCAGCCATGTACCTGCCATACTTGTTATATGCAGTCCATCGGAGACTTCGTTGTTATAATCATCAAGATCCAGCCTTGCTGTACGAAGGTAGAGCTCATAAGCTTTCTCGATATTGCCAATCCTTGAAGCAACGATCGAATGAATACAGGCAGATAATGACGATTCATGAACTGTTATTGGTTCATAAAAATCATAATTACGCTTTATTGTATCGGTATCAAACTGATCTTCAAATAAATATAAACCCTGTAAAACATCTGCCTGTTTAATATAACAAGATCTCAGTATCCTGTCCCACGACCAATGTTGATTGATTGGTTTTTCATCAGAAGGAATACTGCTGGCAGGCTTTAATTCCTTATCCAGAAACCCATCCTGCTGAAGGAATATATTGCGTGTATTATCAACAGGAAAGTGCATGTCATTAATAAGTTTCTGCCACCGGGCTGTTTCGTCAGAAAAATTAAAATTTGTTTTTCTGTAAAGGGCGGTTAGTTTATCGGGATTTTCTTTCTCCAGTATCCTGATGTTCTTTAGTGTATAGGATAATGTCCAAACAGCTAATGAGTTGGTGTACCAGTTATTATTCACATTGTTCTCGTACTCATTGGGACCTGTGACACCTAATATCACATATTTCTTCAGGTTTTCAGAAAATGTTGCCCGCTGGCTCCAGAATCTCGAAATTCCAATCAACACTTCCAAACCGTAATCAGCCATATATTCAGCGTCACCTGTATGCCTGATATAGTTGAGAATTGCGAAAGCAATTGCCCCGTTCCTGTGTATCTCCTCGAAGGTTATTTCCCACTCATTGTGACACTCTTCGCCGTTCATTGTTACCATAGGGTATAAGGCCGCCCCATTTTTAAACCCTAATTTTTCGGCATTGGAAATACTCTTCCCCAGATGTTTGTAACGGTATAGCAATAGATTTTTCCCTACTTTCTGATCAGCAGTTTTTAAGAAAAATGGCAGACAAAAAGCTTCGGTATCCCAGTATGTGCTGCCTCCATATTTCTCACCCGTAAATCCCTTTGGACCAATATTCAGGCGTTCATCTTTTCCTGAATAAGTCTGATTCAGATGGAAAATATTAAAGCGTATTGCCTGCTGAGCTGAAAGATCACCCTCAATTAACACATCCGAAGCGGACCAGATCCTTTCCCATTCTTTGGTGTGGTCGAGGAAAAGTTTTGCATATCCTTTTGTTTTTGCCTCTTTAAGCCGTGCTTTAGTATCTTCGGCTAACTTTTCTTTTGCGTTATTTAATGAGGAAAGGACCGATACATACTTGTAAAGAACCAGTTCCTCCCCTTTCGCCATGCCATGAGAGAAAGTGCTTGCAATATATTTATCCCGAATGGGATTTTCAGTTTTTATCATAATCTCCCTGTTGTCCTTCAGAAACTCAATACTCATTCCGGTTGCAACATGAAAATCTGTCTTCAAAGTACTGGTAATAAGGACCCCGTTGTTTCCATTTATCTCTTTGCTGACCTCTACCCAGAATTTTTCCCCATAATTTGTATCTTCATTTTTTACATCACCATCAATATAAACAGTGAAATCGAGTTTCCCTTCAAAATCAATTGATTTAACAGCATATCTGATTATTCCAAGATCAGGTTCTGCCATGCTGACGAATCTCCTGCTCGTGATCTCAATGATCTTATTTTCTGAAACAACTACCCTGAAGGATCTTTCAAGATAACCTTCCTTCATGTTGAGGATCCTTAAGAAGGAGTTGGTTTTTGATGTTGCAAGGTCAATAGCTTTCCCATTCACTGAGATATCAATTCCGATCCAGTTTGGTGCATTCAGGACTTTCGCAAAGTATTCAGGGTATCCGTTTTTCCACCATCCTACCCGCGTTTTATCAGGGTAGTATACTCCGGCAACATAACTACCCTGAAGGCTGTCACCTGAATAATGTTCTTCAAAATTGGCCCTTTGTCCCATATAGCCATTCCCTATCGAAAAGATGCTTTCCGACTCCCTGTTCATTTCCGGGTGGAATCCTTCTTCGATAATTTGCCATGCATCCTGTTTATAAAAACTATTCATAACCGGATATCTTTTCTAAAGTTAAAAGTTTTGTAAGGTTCATCTCATTTAACCCCGGAACAACAAAATGAGCTTTTGTTAAAACCTTCGGAGATCCCACACCAATACACATCATCCCGGCATTAAGTGCAGCCTGAACTCCTGCAACTGCGTCTTCAAACACTACGCAATGCTTCGGATTTATGCCGATCATTTCTGCTGCTTTTATGAAAACTTCCGGATTGGGTTTTGCTTTGCTGATAATGTTCCCGTCGACCACTGCATCAAACAATCCATTTATACTCACCCTGTCGAGGATCATGGGAGTATTTTTGCTCGCAGATCCTATTGCTACTCGGATATCTGCATTTTTGAGTTCCTTTATAAATTTGATACACCCTGGAAGTATCTCTGCCGGTGTCATCCTGCTAATATACTCAATATACCAGTTGTTCTTGAGTGTTGCATATTCCAGTTTCAAATTCTTGTCAGGTTTTCTGTTACCAATCTCCAGGATTATCTCAAGGGAGGCCATCCGGCTGACTCCTTTAAGCCGTTCATTATCTTCTTCAGTAAAATGAATACCAAGCTGATCTGTCAGTCTTTTCCATGCCAGAAAGTGGTATCTGGCAGTATCAACGATTACTCCGTCAAGATCAAAAATACATGCAGCTGTATGCATCATACTTTTTCTGATTTTGTTTCATCCACGTCCTTCACAAAAAGAATCAGTAAGGCGGCAATGAACATCGAAATACCTCCTGTTACCAGAGCATAAATACTTTCACCGCCAAAAACATCCCGTACAAAGAATCCGAGAATACTTGCTGCCAGTATCTGTGGAATAACTATGAAGAAGTTAAAAATACCCATATAGGTCCCCATCTTTTTAGAAGGAAGTGATCCTGTCAGAATTGCATAGGGCATCGCCAGAATGCTTGCCCAGGCCAGGCCGATACCAAGCATAGAAAGAATTAACATCTTTGGGCTATGAAACAAGATAATAGAAATTAATCCCAGCCCTCCCGCAATAAGGCTCACAGAGTGGGTTATACGTCTGTTCGTAAGCTTTGCAAGGACAGGAAGCAGAAAAGCAACCAATGCCGCAAAGCCATTATAAACAGCAAAGAGAATTCCAACCCAGTTTGCACCCTGATTATAGAGCTCACTTGTCGGATCCTTTGTCCCATATATGTGACTTGTTACGGCCGATGTCGTATATATCCACATTGAGAAAAGTGCAAACCATGAAAAGAACTGAACAATAGCCAGTTGTCCCATTGTTTTTGGCATCCTGTAAAGATCATTTAAAACAACTACAAGCCCATTCTTTGTTTTTCCTGCCGAAACAAACAAACCTGATATAATTTGAATTAATCCAAATGTTCCTATGCCAACTGACAGAATATACAATTCCTTTTCACGTGAAAATATGTAAATAAGCAGACTTATCATCAGTCCTGCAAAGATCCAGTAAAATCCTCTTCTTACATATACACTGGTCTCAAAAGAGTTATCTGTATCTGTATCATAATTAACCACAGAATTTTCTTCAGTCGAAAATTCTCGAAGCACCTCGGGAGAGTATTCCTTTGTTCTGATTATAGTCCATATCACGGCAGAAATAAACACAAATCCTCCTATATAAAAAGATAGTTTAACAGACATTGGTATCTGTCCGGCTGGTGCAGTATTTTGAACATGAAAAAAATTAGTAAGAACAGCTGGAAGAACCGATGCAATAACTGCACCTGTGCCAATAAAAAAGCTCTGAGTTGCAAAACCTGTTGTTCGTTGTTCTGAAGGCAGCATATCTCCTACGAAAGCTCTGAATGGCTCCATTGAAATATTTATCGATGCATCCATAATCCAAAGCGTTCCTGCGGCAATCCATAATACAGGTGAGTTTGGCATAAAGATCAATGCAAGCGATGCCAGTATAGCACCTGTAAGAAAGTATGGACGCCGGCGGCCCAATCTGTTCCACGTGTTATCACTCATATGTCCTATTATCGGTTGAATAATAAGACCTGTTACCGGAGCAGCGATCCACAAAATGGGTATATTTTCAACCTTGGCACCAAGCGTCTCAAAAATTCTGCTGACGTTTGCATTTTGAAGTGCAAATCCAAACTGAATTCCAAGAAATCCAAAACTCATGTTCCAGATCTGCCAGAAGGTTAAACGTGGTTTTGATCTTTTCATATATTGCGACTAAATTTTAGGAATTAAATATAAATCTCCCGTTTCTATTCAAAAATAGAAAAAATGGTTTAATAAATGGTAGTTACAGATCATTTATTTTAGGCCAGATTCATTGATTTTCAGGCAGAAAACCCGAATTGATTAAGTTTCAAACGTTTTCTGAATAAAGGGAAAGAATTAATTTTACAATCAGTCTGCTACTATTGAACAAGTGTAAACTTAAGACTGAATCCGAAATTAGTGTTAGAAGTTGGAAAGGTATTGGCTACAAATGGATTATTCATGGTACGATCGGCAAATATCTGAAGATTAAACTTGTCGCTTAAAACATAATCAGCAGTCGCTCCCAAAGTAAATACTTTCTCTCCTATAACAGGTTGATCAACATCCTCTATCAGTTTCCTGGCAAGTGTTTTATTATCACGGATCGAAAGATCTAGACGTAAATTCAAATCGCTTTTCAATTTCCGTTGCCCCTGTCCTGTTTTGAGAATTATCTGAACATTATCAAATCTGTATCCTGCTCCGAATACCAGTTCATTAATTCGTTCATCAGAAACCTGGTTACTGGTCATATTAAGTGAGACAGTGCGTGATTTTTTCCATTCAAACCGGGTTGTTAGACTATTTTTCCAGTTCATGTCTACATTGATCAAAGGACTGAATTGCTCGCTTATTGTCACAACATCTATTTCATATTGCTGGATAAAATTATTCTGAAGATCCCTTACTCTGCTAACGCCATCCTCATCTGGTTCGTAACTCAGATTTGTAGTATATGAACCTATCTGGTAGGTACTTCGATACTGATGCATCAAAGTTATTGATCTGAAAGTTTTTTGAATAAAATCAAATTTCGACAATCCATCAAAATTTATCCTCCAGTTTGGCATCATTCTTAAAGCTGAAGGGAATGCTCCAAGTCCTACATTATTGGCATTTGTCCTTGTATAAGCAGCCAGGAATGCCGGTATCATAACTTCACTTGATGTCTCTCCATATCCGCTTTTATATGGCCCTTCGATTGGATCCCCGGTTGTCGGATCAGTGTCAGGGTCATATCCCGGATCTGCTTTCTGCCTTGCGGCTGCCCTCCTCTCAGAAATAATAATAGTATTTCTCTTAAAAGCTTCAAAGGTAGGAGACGCATAATCATTATTCTTTGAGATCTTTTCGAATGCAGTCCCCCACGAAATAATTGATATTGAGAAGTTCCCGTTAATAATCCGGTTTCGGGTACTATCGGGGAAGTTGCCATTGTAATCGGCAATATAATATGAGCTTTCCGACTCCACGAATCTCCTGTCAGCATTAATATCAATTCTTAATCCGGGAAAAGGTTCAATAAGACTTCTCAAAGACAGGTCTCGTTTACTATCATAAACTGCCGGAGTATTGAGCAGGGTATCTTTTGAGACCCATCCGTTTGTAACCGCTTTGTAAAAAAAGTTTCTGTCGGCGTAACCTAAAATAAATGGCCATCCGGGAGCAAGCTTATTATTAACTGTTGACATTCCCAGGAATTTTGTTTCAGGAGTATATCCCGGAAGGAATTCTCCCTGAGACGTTGTGTAGGTCAGACTCACTGACCTTATGCCCATCAATGCCCTGATGAGATATTCACCAGTAACTATCAGCGGATTTCTGCTCTTCTTTACCTGCCCTTCAACAACTATCTTTGCACTATCAGCCTGTTGAGCCGAAGTGAAATTAATTTTATTGTCGCTGACAATATCCAGTTTACCTTTCAACTCTTCCCCATGTTTCCCGACAATCTTAACTTTTACATCCTTTGTATTAAGATTATGATAAATTGATTTGACAACATTTGCCTTGAAGCTAATGTTATCCTTCGAATATATAACTGTTTTTAAATCGGCCTTCATTTTCTGCGCTGCACCGGGTTGAGTATTATTTTCAATCTTTTTAAGGAACTTGAATTTAGTATATAGTGTTGAAAGGTTTCCCATTGCAGTAAATGCCAGTTCACTATGATTCTTAATTGAATTCCCCAGATTAATCTTAAGACTGTCGGGAAATATAGGGCCTGCAAGCCATGTATAATCTGAACTATATCGGGCATTGGCATTTACCCATGACATCAGAGGAAGTTTATTTACGGGAAGAGTGTAAGTAATATTAAGAAAATGATTGTAGTCTGTTGTTCTTCCTCCCCTTCTTAAGTTTGTCAATACCGAATCGCGCCATTCCTGATAAATGCTGCTGTATCTACTTTTGTCCACACCTCCGGGTGGTTCATCAATTCGAGCCAGATCGGTTGCTGTAAAATCAAATTTAAGCTGACGGGTAATATCGTATTTAAAATCATAAATCCTGCTCCATTCAAAATCTTTTTTGAATGATGGCGTGATTTTCAGATACGGATCATCTATATTCCTTGTTATTAATTCATTATAAGTCCGACTAAGATCGGTCCTGAATGACAGACTTTTTGGAAAAACATAAAAGTTGAAGTCCTTGACAATTTTGAAAATCGGTGAATTCAGGAATCTTACATTTTTAAATGGCATAATATTGGCTGGCTGTGCCTGGTAGTCATAGTTAAGACCTCCTTTATAGTCTTTTTCAAGATCAATCTGGGTGTTAATATTACTATTGAATATTTCATTGTAAGTATAGTTCACACTTAAGTTTGCAGGGTCCCAGGGGTGAGGTTTTGCACCACGCTTTGTTATACCTGCATTACTTACTGTAATTGTTTTTCTTCGGGAATAATCTTCTGAAATAGATAATATTGAGTCTCTGACCGTCTTATTTTTAGCTGCCTTTAAGGCATCAGAAAGAAGGATGTCAGGATCAAGAGGATTATACTGAGGTCTTATATGTGTTTCTGAATAGCCTACATAAACAGGAAGTCTGACGCCAATCTTTTCCGGGAAAAATTTCCCAAGTTCCACATTCGATGAGATGTCGTATTTCATTATCTCTTCTTTACTTCTTTCATTCACTTTTTGCTCGAGGCTTCCCCAGCCGGGTGTACTCATTTGACCAACTATATCAACAGTACCCAGGTCGGCAAGACGAGTCTGTAAATGACCGTTTGCGGCCCAGCCCCCGTCTTCAATAAAATCACTGAGACGCAGTTCATTTACCCAAACTTCAGCATATTTTGGAGTTCCGTCATCTGTTGTCCTGCTCCTTGTTTTTATAGGATTCCTTACACCTATCATAATTACCTTGATATTGCTCATATTTGGATTGCCTGAAACAGAAACACGGGCCGTTCCGCTTTGATATACAAAGACATCTGATACGCTTAAAGATGATCCGGGCAACGTCATTTGCCTGTTACGTTCCTGTTTAGCTGCCTGCAATACTGACAGATCAATGGTAAAAGCATTTTCAACAGGCCACACTTTTGTTCTTTGATCATCAGAATTATTATCATAATGCCCTGGTGGAGTAAGCTTTAGAGGAATTTCATATTCATAGAAGTTCCCCTTATAATCCGAGCCGATTCTGATAAATGCTGTCAGGTCACCATCATGCAATGGTTGTCCTGGAATTGCTTCGGCATGAACCTCCATCAGCAACTTGCGGTACTCCCTTATATCCAGATTTACATTTCTGTAAGCTGCACGCGCATCCCCGTCCTGAAGATCCATAACTTTAAGTACCATCGATTGTTCGTTAAGCTGTTGTAACTGGGGGTTCTGCGGGTCCGTTTGTCTGCTAAATCCTGGAGGTAAAACATAGTTTACAGGTATTTTCCCTGAATTCTCTTCAATACTAACCGAACTTATTTCAAAGGTTCCATCAGTAGACTCAGGCACAGTGATCCTTTCCCCACCTTCCATGAACGAAATATTATATTTTCTCCATTCGGCACGTACAAGATCAAGCGTGGCAAAGCGCATAATTACAGGCTGGTCGAAACCCCTGAGAAACATTCTCATGAAACGGATTGATTTAAAATCTTTAATGGAACCAACTACTTTCTGATAATCAGTTATAGGAACCTTAAACTGGTACCATTTTACTTTCGATTTTTTGCCGTTTGCAAAAGTAGCTTCATACTCAATCTCATCAGTAACAAAATTTGAACCGACTTTAATATCACCCGGACGCATACTAACTCTATATTGGTAATAACTTTCGGTTTCACTTAAGGTATTATCGCGGTTGATGTCTTCCTCGTCTGGCAATGTTGATCCGGAAGTTGGATAAGATTCCTTCGACATATCGGAAGTAGGAGAGTTTCCTTCCTCACCGTTATACTTTTTATACCGGTCGAGAATACCCAGTTGCTGAGCATCGTAATCCGATCCCCTGAAATAATGATAATCATCTCCTGAAGGATCCTTAAATATTTCCTGGTATGCTTCAGGCGTGGTAATCAGAACAGATTTTTGAAGGTAAGCCGAGAAAAAGGTCTGTTCGTCCTGATCCATGAGACCATCCAGCCCAACATCCTGATATAACCTCGATTCTGGTGCATTGTCAAATGCATGTACTACAGCCTGAATGGTTGGAACTCTACCCCAGGCAGTAGTGTCAACATTTTTTACAACAGGGGAATTAGGAAGTCCATTTTCAAAACTTTTCCGGGAATCCCTTAAAATATCTTCTGAAATATTTCCAAGGTTTAAATAAAGATCTCCTCCCGCCTCATTAGGATTATCAACAAATGGATCCATAAGCCAGAACTCAACATATTGAATGTTAGCAGTTTCGAAATCACTGGTAAGCACTTCTCTCATTATTCCTCCCCATCTCGATTTAGGGTCGTTAAGTTTACCACTCGAATTCAAGCCTCCGGAATATGCACCGGGATTTGTATCATAGTTATAGGGACCTTTTTCATCAGGATAAAATGCCAGGTTTAAAACGGTTATATTAGTGGGTATCCCGGTAGCACTTTCCTTATACGGGAAAATTTCATTTTCGTATATCTCTCTGACAAAGTGACTCGATTGCTCATCAGGATGTTGCCTTATATATTCGGGTGTCGATGATCCGTTCCTTAAAAAGAGCGGGTCTATCGAATACCAGGCAAGCTTAGCCCTGTTAAATCCGCTTACAAGATTATTATTAAACTCTGCTTCAGGAAAAAGCTGATCCTGTCCTTGAGGGACACTGGAAATCGTCCAGGCATTGAATGCCTTTAAGTCAAGTGGAATTTCACTGGCCTCAAAGTCATCAATATAAGCATTACCGGCGCTTGTTATCGCCTTTGAATGCCCGGGAATCAGGTTGGCAAACTCACCAAAAAAGGAGAATGATGAAGGAGTTTTTGTATTGAGAAGCGGAATCTTGTCAATGAGTTTTGTAAGCAATCGGGATTCTGATTTATATGAGGTATTTAAACCCCATACTGTGTTTGAAATCGGTTCCTCTCCATAGTTTACCTTCTGGGTATATGGCCTTTCAGTCAGGTGAAGTATTGTTGCACCGATATCGAAGTTATCCGAAGCTTTGTAATCGAGATGTGTGCCAACGAGTGTTTTCGTCTGAAATCCAAAGAACTGATTATTCTCCAGTGAAACCTGAATCGGAGTCTGCGAGTCAATAAGTGCACCGTTAATAATAGTCACTGTACCCATATTATAATCAACTGTATAATCGGTGTTTTCAGTAAGTGGCACACCTCCGGCAGTAACCTTAACAGAACCTTGTGGTATACTCGTTGCATTGAGTCTGATTACAGATCCGGATTGAGACGAGTATTGACCTTTTATTTTAAATTTGTTTTTTTCAGCCATTTGACGGGCAGCAGTCTGGGTTGAATCATATAGCTCCTGGTAGACATATTTGGCGATTAGTTTAGGATCGACAATCAACTTTTTAAGATGGTTTCCAAAAGGTTCAATTTCGGGAAAGATAATTTTCCCTCTGTCAACCATAACAGTTACTCCATCAATAAAATCGAAAAACCCGTCAGGTTCTCTGTCAAGCTGGGAGTTCAGATTGTCGAGTCCCATAACCTGAAGAAGTATTTTATCTGCCAGACTTCCCTCCGGAATATAGTTTACTGAATTACCTGTTTTGTCATCCTCATAGAGCACATTAAGTACAAAGTCTTTTTTATCGAGCTTTCCTGACCCGAGAGAATAAATGTTCTTCATCATCAGGTTCCATGTGGGTAATTTTGGACTAAGAGTAGTTCCTTTAAGAAGTTTCAGTATCAGAGCCTGAGGAGCAGCGATCCCATCGGTCGAGAATTCACCGACCTTGAAGACATGGCCTTCTAATGTATATTCGTAGGCAACTGCCAGAACTTCATCCGTATTGAGGGCAGTATTAAGTGAAATATATCCCAGCTGCCTGTTGAAATCATACTCTCTAACATCAAGTTTCCTTGCATTCTCAATCTTCTCAAAATCCCGTCCGATCTGAAATCCCGGATATAATGGACTAAAAGCATTTGTTACCTGATCTACGTTTCGTATAATTCCATATGCAGTAGTAAGCTGCTCATACATTCTGTTGGCATTATTATCAGGGTAAACCAGGGTACCCCGGGTTGCCTGAAAAGCCGGCACTTTATTAAAAACATGATTTGAGTTTTCACCCAGATCCATAAATGCAACTATATTCCTGTTGCTGGCATCTTCAAAACTGCTTGATTTATTTGTTACCCATACTTCGATCCTATCAATATTAATTCCCGAACTGATAACGGGTATATTTTTAAGAGATGCATCATAAGTATCTCTGAAGTATTGAGATAAAAAGAAATGTTTGTTGGCATCATAGTCATCTGCATACACCTCATAATCTGTCAACTGAGCACCTCCCTTAGCCTGTATTACAGAAGATTGTCCCTTCTGTTGTGAAAGCACTGTAGTGATTGTAAGCTTTCCGAATTGCATTTCTGTCTTAAGACCAAAGAGGCTATAACTCCCGGTGATAAGAGTCCCGGTCAGAGGAAGAGTCACATCACCGGCCTCAACTTTTTTCAGTATTTCATCATCCTTACCTGCATATTGAAGTTTTGTTCTGTTCTCAAATTCAAACATTGCATCAGTATTATAATTCACCCCAAGCTGCATCTTGTCACCAATTGTACCAGTTACATTCATCTGAATTTTTTCCTTGAAATCGAAAGTTGGAATAGTTTGGAGTTTTACCGGAAGGGTCGGATTTTGAGTTTTGGAAATATTTATTCCAAAAATAAGTTCAGCAGACCCCTGTGGGATTATGTTGATAGTATTACTCCCAAATATTTTATCAAATGCAGCACCTCCGACTTCGATTTGTGGTATAAGATTTGACTTAAACCCGGCTTGAGCACCCGATATACGCGAGTCCCAGTAATCGCGCATTGCCTTGGCATATTCATACTTCCTGTATTCTTCAGGACTCATATGTACCGGAGTCCGATAATCCAAAGCGCCTATTTTCTCATAAAGGATATATTCGTTCTTATCGGGGTTATAAATTACTGAAGATTTGTAATTTGATGGTTTATCGAGGAAAAGAGGGGCCTTTTGTTGCGATTCCCACGGAATTCCTGAGTCGTCATTAAGTTTCAGAACTGATTTACGGGTTGTATCTGCTTTGGCACCATTTGGTAAAACTGTCTGACTACCTGCTTCTGAGGACATTAATAGAAGAGATGCTGATAGTAGTAGATACGAAAATATCAGAATATTTTTATGTGATATCCCTGATCCCAATCCGGCTTATTATGAGAATTACAAGTTTTTAAGCGCTCTCTTTATCATATCCTCAACAGTCAGGTTTTTTTCATCTCTGACTATCTTATCAAGGACTTTGGAGACAGCGCTTTTGGCAAATCCTAACATTACTAATGCAGATAACGCTTCTTCGCGTTTTGTATTGTCTGCAAAAGCAAATATTTCACCGCTTCCGGTATGTTTGCCAAGTTTGTCTTTCAGGTCAACAATAATCCTTTGGGCTGTTTTTAATCCTATACCCTTAACGCTCTTCAGAAGGTCGGCATCAGAGCCTAAAATTGCCTTCTCTATCTCCCCCGGGCTAAGTGAAGAAAGCATCATTCTTGCTGTATTCGCACCCACGCCAGAAACTGAAATCAGAAACCTGAAAATATCTCTTTCCTCATTATCAGCGAATCCAAAGAGCTGGTGGCTGTCTTCCCTGATTACTTCATGGATCAGAATTTTAAATTCTTTTTTGGCCTCAAGTTTGGAAAACGTCGATAAGGATATATTGATCAGATAACCGATTCCTCCCGTTTCCATAGTGAGGAATGTCGGAGTGATCCGGGTAATGTCACCTTTAATATAGTCAATCATATTTATTGCTCAGGATTAAATATATCAGGAGGAAGTTCATCAATGCGGTCGCTATGAATTTCAATATCCTGATGTTTTAAGGGATTTCTCGATATTTCGGCATATAACTGTCTGTTCCTGAAGATATCACATGCGAGATAAATTGCCTGACGGAAGGAATTTTCTGATGCTTCACCTTTGCCTGCAATATCAAAAGCAGTACCATGAACCGGCGAGGTCCTTATAAAAGGCAATCCGGCAGTGAAGTTAACCCCTGAATCAAATGATATTGCTTTAAATGGAGTGAGTCCCTGATCATGATACATTGCAAGGATTCCATCGAATTTTGTAAATGATCCCGCACCAAAAAATCCATCTGCCGGGAAAGGGCCGAAGGTCATTATTCCTTCTTTTTGAGCCTGCTGAATCGCAGGACTGATTATTTCAACCTCTTCTGTTCCGATTAACGCTTTATCTCCTGCATGGGGATTAAGTCCAAGTACCGCAATTCGGGGTTTACGGATTCCGAAATCAAGTATGAGTGACTGATTCATGAGCCTTATTTTATGAATAAGGGTATCCAAAGTTATTAATCCTGAAACTTTGTTAAGCGGAACATGGTCTGTGGCTATTCCAATTCTCATGCTTTCACCAATCATAAACATAAGAGCTTCAGCGGAACCAGCTACAGATTTCAGATAATCGGTATGCCCTTTAAAATGAAAACTCTCCGATTGAACATTCTGCTTGTCAATGGGTGCTGTAATCAGCACATCAATTTTGCCGCTTTTAAGATCTTCTACCGCTTTTTCAAGTGAAATAAGAGCAGCTTCTCCTCCCTGCGGTGTTGACTTTCCAAGTTCCACCCTTATATTGTCATCGAGACAATTAATCATATTAGCCTTCTTCGCATGAGCTTCATCTGCTGTCCTGATATTATTAAAGCTAAAATTATTAACATTTAAAGCTTTACGATGGTAAGCAGCTACTTTAGGGGAACCATATACAATTGGTATACAAATATCATTTATTGTGGGGTCAGAAAGAGCTTTGATAATAACCTCGTATCCGATGCCATTAATATCTCCGTGCGAGATACCGGCAAGTATTGTTTTCTTTTCCATAAAATATTATTTCTTTTCTTTATAGTTGGCTGCAATTCTCCTTAGGAATGTCGACAATAACCTTAACCCCGATGCGGGTCCGTTTTTCAGTCTGTAAAAATCATCCTTCTTCAGCATTTCAGTCCCGGCAATGTCCATATGTATTAAGGGGAATTCTGCAAAACGTTCCAGGAATTTACCTGCGATAATAGCTCCGGCTTCACGACCGCCAATATTTTTAAGATCAGCTACATCGGATTTCAGTAACTCTCCGTATTCATCCCAGAAAGGTAATTCTGCAATTCTTTCATATACATCGTTACCACATTCTTCGAGCAGGTTGATATATTTTCTGTCGGCGTTTGTCATTACCGCAATTGCCTGGTTGCCAAATGTCATAGCTGCAGAACCTGTAAGAGTTGCTATATCTATAATCAGTTCCGGAGAATATTTTGAAGCATAACTGATAGCATCTGCCAGGATAAGTCTGCCTTCAGCATCCGTATTCCCGATTTCTACACTCATTTTATTAAACATAGTAATGATATCGCCCTGGGTATAAGCATTTCCGCCGGGACGATTATCAGTTGAGGGTATCAATCCTATAATATAAAGAGGAATTCCGGTTTTTGCTACGGTATGCAGAACCCCGGTTACAGTTGCAGCACCGGCCATGTCGCCGTTCATCCCGGCCATAAATTCACCGGTTTTAATATTCAAACCTCCTGTATCATAGACAATTCCCTTTCCTACCAGGACAATCGGTTTCTTGTTAAGGCAGTTCGCCGGATGCCATTCCAGTATGCAGAAAACAGGTGGATCAACACTTCCTTTATTAACAGCCAGTAGTCCTCCCATCTTTAGAGCTTCTATCTTGCCCTTTGTTAATACCTCAACTTTGAAACCGGCAGAATCTCCTATTTTTTTGATCTCCTCTGCAAGCGAAGTTGCATTTAGCTGATTAACAGGCTCTTTAATAAGATCGCGGGTAAAATAGACAGCATCTGTAAGATCAACAAGCCATTTAATTTCTGAATCCTCTATTTTGCCCTGGAACAGAAGCTTGGCAGGATAGTTCTTTTTATCGTCCTTCCTAGTTTTTGTCTTGTATTTATCGAAAGAATAAAAGCTCAGAAGCAGTCCTTCTGCAAAATCTTCAATTGCTCCTTTATAGGCCTTTTCTGAAGTTATAACAATTTCAGAATGGTTATTCTCTTTTATTAGTTTTCTTAGATTATATGACGTCCTTCGGAGTTCCTCTCTGACTTTGTAATGAGCAATACCCTCCTTTAATCTGATCAGGTAAGTGCACCTGTTATAAGAATTAATGAAAATATACTCTTCCTTTGACTTAAGTTGGGTTTGAGCAAAATCAATTTCTTGTTTAGTGAGTTTTAACCTTGCAGGAATCTTATCAGTTCCCATAATACATATAACAGATTGGGCAGATGATATTTGTGATATTTTTTGAATTTCAGGTTTCATATTATTATCGGGTAGTTATTGCAGATGTAAAGTTAACTAAAATATTGATTGTTTCGTTTCCAAAGAGTTACCTTTGACAGTCAGAAGTCGGAAGACTGAAGCAAGATTGATTCCCTCCTTCCGACTTCGGACTTCCAACTTCCGACTGATTAGTTACAAATTTGTTTAGTTCGATGATTTTAGAAGAATTATATGAGAAAGCCCTCCGGCTTATTCCAATAGATATCGAGGAAGGAGTTGCCCTTTATACCACTGCTCCTCTTGAAGATCTGATGTTTGTGGCAAATGAACTCAGGCAGTTGCATAATCCGGGGAAAATTGTGGGCTGGATGATTGACAGGAATGTGAACATTACCAATATATGTTTTTCCCAATGTTCTTTTTGTAACTTTTGCAGGAAAAAAGGATCTCCAGAGGCATATATTACATCAATGAATGATTACAAATCCAAAATTGATGAATTGTATTCACTCGGAGGTGATCAGCTTCTTTTGCAGGGAGGAATGAATCCGGATCTTGGTATAAGTTTTTATATTGATCTTTTCAGAAATCTTAAGCAACTGTACCCATCATTGAAATTACATGCCCTCGGACCTCCGGAGATTGTTTACCTGGCAAAGAAAGAGAAGTTATCCTATTCAGAGGTTCTTTCTCATCTGATTGATGCAGGACTTGACAGTCTTCCCGGTGCAGGCGCGGAGATACTTTCTGACAGAGTAAGGAGAGTTGTTTCTCCTGCAAAAGCTACCTCGGAAGAGTGGCTTGGGGTAATGCGAGACGCCCACAAATTAAATCTGCCCACATCGGCAACTATGATGTTTGGCCACATCGAGACAGCCAGAGAGAGGATAGAGCACCTTATCAGGATTAGAGATCTCCAGACTGAAAAAACGGACAATCTTTTTGGATTCATAACCTTTATTCCCTGGGCTTTTCAGGATGAAGGAACTATCCTGTTAAAAAAACATGGAGTCAGGAGCAGCTACAATGGTCCGGATTATATAAGGATGATTGCCATAAGCAGGATCTTATTAAATAACATCAGGAATATACAGGCCTCAATATTGACCGTTGGTAAGGAAATTGGGATGTTGTCACTTCATTCAGGGGCAAACGACCTTGGATCCATAATGATAGAGGAGAATGTGGTCAGCGCAGCCGGAACTAATAACCGTTTCAATGCCAATGAGATGCAATCAATTATTAAAGAAGCGGGGTTTATACCGGGTAGAAGGAACCAGAAATATGAATTAGTGAATCCACCCCCAACACCCTACATGGGGGGCTAAAGAAGCATTAAAAAGTCCCCCATTTGGGGGATT
>PLLX01000037.1 GCA_003141415.1 Bacteroidales bacterium | reverse complement strand
AGTCCTTCTATGTTTCGAAAAAAGTAATGGAACCTAAATCGGGGTAACTTTCTCTCATCGGATATTGCATCAGCTATTGTTCTGAATTCCGGTTCATCTAACATTGCTCTTGAAATCAACAATCCTCGCAAAGCATTTTGTAAATCTTCTTTGCTTGTTGTGATTTCAAAAATTGATTCAGCAAAATATTTCCCTGTTGCATCATCACCATTTGCCTTAATTGAGCAAACCGCTCTGAAATCATCACAAGGCGAATATAACCTTTCTTTAAGTTGAAATAACGGATTAGTAATTACCAAAAGCAGTTTTGATATTCCATCTCCGATTTGCGGTAAACTGAAAACTGTTGAAAGTTCTGTCGCTGCAGTTTGGCAAGCTGAAATGAAAGTGGGATCATTTATGTTTCCTTTAGCCTCTGAAAACCTTACCGTAATCTCTTTAAAGGGATTTATTGGAAGTTTTCTGCCGTTATCAGGAAATGTGACAACAGGATTGTTTCTTCCTTCAATCAGTTTAAATTTTTGATCAAAATGATTTTGATTCACTCCAAAAAAATCGCAAACAAAGTTCTTACTGTCTTGGTCTATGGCTTCCAGGGATGCGCTGGATGCAAGTATGCGTAACTGTGGGTGATGAGAATTCAACCCTAAGCGATTGAGTACAAGCTTTAGCAAGTATGCTACCTCTGTGCCTTGCGTACCTCTATACAAGTGCAACTCGTCAATAATTAGATGAAAAATGCGATTGGATTTTTCCACTTCTCTTTGTTCAAGTGGTAAATCTTCGCACGCCAACCATTGCCTTGTCTCGTCAAAGATACCCTTGTCAATATCACGCATGAGCATGATACTTAACATTGAGTAGTTTGTTATGAGAATGTCAGGCGGGGCAACTTGCATATCAAAGCGGCTTCTCATTTCTGCTCCTTCTAACCTTTGAAAGAATGATTTCAAATCTTTTGCTTCGCTTCCAGTTTTACCTTCTATCTGAATGTATTCAGCAACACGGTTCGCATCAACTTCAATTTGCTGTAATTCTTCTTTCAGTTGGTTAACTTTCTTTGTATTAATAGCAAATGTTCCATCATCTTTAATTTTTTTCAATTCACCGGCAACTGGGGAACTACCATTGTATCTTCCAAAATAGATTGCATTACCATTGGCATTTGATGCCAACCAATGTCTTGTATCATCTGAATCAAGAGCCTTTCTAAGCCGGCTCATCTGATCTTCAACCAAAGCATTCATTGGGTAAAGAATCAATGCCCTTACTCCAGCTTTTCTTGTTTCGTGTTGTCGTTGTCTTGCAGCAGAACTAAGTGTAAAATTTGCCGTGTTTACGATTTGTGTTGGGGTAAGACCTCCATCTGCTCTTTCTTTCCACCAGGTGTTCACGGTTGCTGGCTTTACATGAGGAGGTTGCCAGTTCGCAAATTCTTTTGCAAGTTGTGCAAAAAGAGGTAACAAAAAGGATTCTGTTTTACCAGAACCAGTCCCTGAGGTGATGATGCAATTATTCCCTTCTAATGCTTTCTTCAACATTTCCGCTTGATGTGAATGCAATCGAATTCCTGCAGGGAACAATCCTGTCTTTACAAGTTCTCTGAAGGTAGTTGCTTCATGCTCGTTTAATGCATTGCCCAAATCAGCAAGTGATAAATCATCTATGCGTTTATTGCTTGAAATATAATCGGGCAATGGTTCAATCCAAGGTTTTCGATATAGTACTTTGTCGCAATTGAGTAATTCGTATCGTTCTCTTTCAATACCTTCAAACTTTGTTCCGAAAGCAGTTTCCACATAACGGATAAAATTTTCTTTTATCGTTTCAAATGAACCTATAGGATCTTTCATTTTAATATTATATTGATGGGTTTTTGACCTAATTTATGAAATAGATTTTGTGTAATTAATCCGGGAATATTTTCGTAAACTCTGTAATATCTTCCTTCAATTTCTCTGAAATCTGGAGCTAATCCGCTAAGTAACATAATAGATTCTGACAATAATCTTGGCAAAGGGGTTTCCCAAGGGATTGCAACACGTTTGCTGCTGTTATCAAACAGAATCACATTTTTTTTGAAATGTTTAAGTACAAGATATTTACCCCAATTATGATCCACCTGATAGCATACACCTTCTTTCCAAAGTTTGTAATAATAGGTGTACTCATTCAATTTGTATTCAATCATGGTAAATGACTTATCAAAAGATAGCGTTTCGCTTCTCTCAAAACTCAAATTTTCTGGATTGAAAATCTTTCTTGCCCAACCGTAATCGTTTTCCTCAGTTCGCCTCATTGAGGTTGCATATGCATCGATACCGGACGAAAATCCTTCAAGTGCCACCTGTGGGAAATAGTCGTTTGAGAATGATATCTTCATCTCTTTAGCAAATGCAATTATATTTTTCTCTCCATAGTTTTCAGTTGATCTTCCAAACGCTTTAATGGTAATTGCATCAGGTAAAAGCAGTTTTTCATTGGAAGAAAACTGCTTTGTTATTTCAACTTGAAGGTTGTACTTTGGGGCAATGCTTATAATAGCCTCTACTAAACCGGTGTCCCTTGCTCCGATTAATAAAACTTTTCTTCCTTGAGATGCTGGAATGAAAATGAGCTGTGGTGGATTCAATATTATTTTCTTGGTTTCATAGTCATAGTCAAGTATACCGATGTAATCGTAAAAATTGAGTGCAGTTTTTTTTGTCCTTGTGAGATTGAAATTTACGGTTGTTTGGCGCTCTGAGAATTCTCGTGAGTAGTAAAATTCAAAGGCCCTGAAAAACTCTTCCGTTGTCAGCACATTTTTGAGTGCAAGATAACTGGAGAGCAAATTTCCACAATGATTGATGAATGTGGCTTTTGAAATCTGTGTTGTAAATTCCTCAGTTAATGGAGTGAACAGCCAACTCAGAGGACAGAAAAATCTTTGACTTGACTTCAATGGATTAATTATGTTACTACCTAAACAATACTGCGCCGAATCAATTTCAAGGTGTTTCCCGAATGGATCCCGTTTTGGTAGTTGTACGCCATCAACCTTGCTTGCAGAATCAACTGATGAAATAATATTATAAGCAATTTCATTCCCTGCAAAATTTTCACCTTCAACTTTTATATGGAAATTCAAATTCAGCATAATGTCCGCTGGTAGCAACCAACGATTATTGTTGGATTGCTCTTTTGCAAGTATCAGTTTCTCCTCGGTGCCTTTATATCGAAGAATCACTTTTTCTTTGCCGTCTGAATTTGTGATTTCAACGTAAGGTAAAAAGTCATTGATGAAGGTTCTGAAGTTCAAATTCAATCCTCCCTTGAGTTCAATTCTCTTTTCGGTAAATAGTGTGAGTAATGGAATGTCAGGTTGGCTAATGATTGGATTAAGAATTTTGAATAGAGAATAGTTTTCTGGCAATCCTTCTAAATCTTCCTGGCGAAAATTACCAGAAACAAAAGTTTTTCCCCACTCCTGAATTGTTTCATGTTTCCCGTTCCTGCAAAGAAGATACATCGGATCTGTTTTGGAGAGTGATTCAGTTTCTATCCAATAGTCCGTGCTTAATTGGTATATTCCTGCACTTATAAACAAACGTATATCACGATCAGGGAATCGTGCAATCCACTTATTGAAATCGTCTATGAGTTCAAATGATTCCTTAAACCCAAATTGAAGTGTCTTTGACCAACCATTTGTCTCATAAAGATTTTCATTCTCACCAAACTTTAAATCTTCAGGATAATCATTCGAAGAGAACACCCTATATGAAAATGAAATCAGTCCTTCGTTGTCATTCACCTTGAATTGAAGAAACAATGGTGCGACCGTATAATTCCTTTTCGTGCGCTGATTTATTCCGCTTTCTTCATCTTCATGTGTTTCCCCTGTCCACTTCTTGTACTCACGTTTGACAATTTCAATAATTGATTGACCTAATTCATTTGTGTCGCTCTTTCTAATCACCTCAATCACACTCTCTTTCAATCCTAGAATTTTGACTCCATATTTTAAGAGAACTTTTCTTAGCTCTTCTTTTGAGTATACAGAATCAGGAATCAATCCGGCTTCAAAAAATAACTCTGGAAGTCTGTTAATTGCTCTTGGTGGCAAAACACATTGAGAAAAAGGTTTACCGACATGAATCCAATTTGGATTTCCAAATTTTTTCAATTCAAAAATTCCAAAGTCACAGTTCTTTTCAATAACTGACCATTCCTCAAGTGCATTCCATAAGTGCGTAATTGACTGAAAGTTACCCGTCCAAATTGATGTATCTGAGTCCAGGATTCCATGCTTATGAAAAAAAACAGTAACCCTGCCATAGTAATTTGCTGCATTGAAATGTTCCTCATAAGTTTCTGTCAAAGGAATTATGTAGAGAATTAAATATGCAATAAAAGGGGGAGTATCAGTATGGTTCCAATCGGCATAGAGCTCAAGTGGTCTTGAAATTGGCGAATATTCGATACGTATTTCGCTATGCTCTTGATCAATTTTATATTTTATTGCATTGATAAAATCAGTCCATATTTCTTCATCTGATGCTCCGCTGAAATACTGACTTGAATACTTAATCAAATCATTCTT
>PLLX01000118.1:74129-95503 GCA_003141415.1 Bacteroidales bacterium | reverse complement strand
GGTTCATGAAAGATTGCTTCAACGCTTCCAAAATATGCTACCAGTTTCCTGGCATTAATATCACCAATACGCGGGATCAGACCCAAAGCAATTTTATGCTTAAGCGGCACCTCTGACATAGCACAAGAAATTGAGACATAAATATAAAAAAAAGTAGGGACGTTGCATACAACGTCCCTAGGATAATATTGAATTTGGGTAAAAAATTATATCACACCCATATCAAGCATCGAATTTGCGACTTTGAGGAATCCGGCAATATTAGCGCCCTTTACATAATCGACATATCCATTTTCCCTCTTACCATGGCTAACACACTGTCCATGAATATTGCACATGATCTCATGAAGCCTGTTGTCTACCTCCTGTCTGTTCCAGCGAAGTTTCATTGAGTTCTGGGTCATTTCCAGTCCTGATGTGGCAACTCCACCAGCATTTGATGCTTTCCCGGGAGCAAAAAGCAGACCATTTTTCTGAATAATCTCAACTGCTTCAGGAGTGCTTGGCATATTCGCGCCTTCACATATGCAGATGCAACCATTATTAATCAGTTGCTGAGCATCTTCGCCTGTCAACTCATTCTGTGTTGCACATGGAAGAGCAATGTCAACTTTTACTTCCCATGGACGTTTCCCCTCATGGAATTCAACTCCTTCAAATGCAAAGGAATAAGGTTTAACAATGTCTTCATTTGAGGCACGAAGCTCAAGCATATATTCTATTTTCTTTCCTGAAATACCTTCAGGGTCATATACATAACCATCGGGACCTGATATAGTAACAACTTTTCCACCTAATTCTGTTGCTTTAAGTGCAGCGCCCCATGCAACATTCCCAAAACCACTGATTGCCACTCTTTTTCCTTTGAATGATTCACCTTTGGTGGCAAGCATCTCTTTAGCAAAATAAACACAGCCAAAACCAGTTGCTTCAGGACGGACCAATGAACCTCCCCAGTTGCTTCCTTTTCCAGTCAGAACACCAGTATGTTCTCCAGAAAGCCTTTTATACATTCCGTATAGGAAACCAATTTCACGTCCGCCAACACCAATATCACCTGCAGGAACATCAGTTTCCGGCCCGATGTATTTCCAGAGTTCGAGCATAAATGACTGGCAGAAACGCATTACTTCTGCATTCGATTTTCCTTTTGGATTGAAATCAGAACCCCCTTTGGCACCTCCCATGGGAAGTGTTGTGAGTGCATTCTTAAAGATTTGCTCAAATCCGAGGAACTTCAGAATTGAAAGGTTTACGCTGGGGTGAAATCTCAGACCTCCCTTATACGGTCCAATTGCATTATTGAATTGAATCCGGTAACCAAGGTTTACTTTTACATTTCCTTCATCATCAACCCATGGAACTTTAAATGTAATAGCCCGGTCAGGCTCAATAATCCGCTCAATAATATTAGCAGATTCAAACTGCGGGTTTTCGTTATAAACCTCTTCAATCGACTCCAGTACTTCTCTTACTGCCTGTAAATACTCAACCTCGCCCGGATGCTTTTTCTCGAGGTTATTCATGATTTTATCTACATTCATTATCTTAATTTTTAGTTATAATTTAGTCTATAAATAAGTGAGTCAAATTTGAGATTTTTTAAAGTCATTAAAGATGATAAATCTCATGTTATCAGATGATAACCTTCACTCTGGTGGGGCGTATTGGTTTAATGAATTAAAGACTTTTGCCTTCTCTTCATGTGTCAGGGCACTTAAATAAACCGGTGGATACTTTGCAACTCCACCCTGAACCTTCTGTAAAAGTATAATGCTTTGTATCAGACCAAAAAATCTGGTTTCAATTTTGTATCCTGAAAATGATGTTTTATTTATTTCAACAGAGTTTTTCTTTCCTCCAACAATACCAGATGTAAAATATCTGAAAATTATTAATTCTTCATCGTCAGAATAGCTGATAAACTGATAATTGAGAACCATGGGCATGAAAGCAAGAATGATCCATATTCCAATAAGAATTACAGTCCATGTGCTATCACCCATTCCAAGCAGCGGAAATTTTATCAGCTTAGCTACATATGCCAAAGCCAGGTAAGCCAATAAAACAATAGTTGCTACGAAGAGTTTTATTCTGAGACTGATTATTGTCCTGCTGTTATCAAATGTCATGGTAAAGTATTTAAGTAAAATTAATCTTTTTTTAACTATTGGCTCATTTTTGTCCCTGGTAACATTTCATCGCTTCTTTTTAAAGAACTTCACAAGTAATTCCCTGCATTCTTTTTCAAGTACCCCGGATTCAACACTGGTTTTAGGATGAAGTAATGAGCCTGATACTGTTCTGTATCCTTTCTTTTCATCTGCAGCTCCAAAGACAAGAGCCGTGGCCTGGCTCCATCCTATTGCTCCTGCACACATGGCACATGGTTCGAGAGTTACATAAATGGTGCAATCTGCAAGATATTTGCCTCCGAGCCAGTTTGTGGCAGCTGTTATTGCCTGCATCTCTGCATGAGCTGTCGGATCCTTCAGTGTCTCAGTAAGGTTATGCGCCCTGGCAATAATCATATCATTACATACCACTACAGCACCTATCGGAATTTCCTGTTTGTCAAATGCTTTATTCGCTTCAGCAATGGCTGCTCTCATGTACTGCTCTTTATTTCCCTGAGTCATGTTTTACGATTTTGATCTCTAAAAGTAAAAAGATTATTGGGATTTGCGATTCTCTCTTCAATCTGATAATTTTCTTACTTTTGCTGAAAATTAATAATTAAGAGATGTACAGGACAAATACATGTGGCGAATTAAACATTATTAATGAAGGTCAGGAAATAATTCTATGCGGTTGGATTCAGAAATCAAGGGATCTGGGCGGAATGACATTTGTTGATCTTCGCGACAGGTATGGAATAACCCAGCTGGTCTTTAATATGGAAACCAACAAAGAGCTTTGTGAAAGGGCCCGTAAGCTTGGACGTGAATTTGTGGTACAGGCTAAAGGTAAAGTGAGAGAAAGAAGTAACAAAAACCTGAAGATGGTTACAGGTGAAATCGAGATAGAGGTTAATGAGCTCAATATACTAAACAGAAGTGAGATTCCTCCATTCACAATTGAAGAGGAGACTGATGGCGGAGAGGAACTAAGAATGAAGTACCGTTACCTCGACCTCAGACGAAACACAGTTAAAAACAATATTTTACTTCGTCACAGAGTATCTCAGGAAGTCCGTAAGTATATGGATTCCATTGGTTTTATTGAAGTTGAAACGCCAGTTCTTATTAAATCAACGCCAGAAGGGGCCCGCGACTTTGTTGTACCTTCAAGAATGCAACCCGGTACTTTCTATGCATTGCCACAATCACCTCAGACATTGAAGCAACTTCTGATGGTAGCAGGTTTTGATAAATATTTTCAGATTGTCAAATGTTTCAGAGATGAAGATCTGCGGGCTGACAGACAGCCTGAGTTTTCACAGATCGACTGTGAGATGTCATTTGTTGAAAGAAATGATATCCTCGATACTTTTGAAGGTCTTGCTAAATTCCTTTTCAGACAAATAAGAGGTATTGAATTCAGTGAACCTTTCCTGAGGCTTACATATCAGGATGCAATGGAATATTATGGTTCAGATAAACCTGACCTTCGTTTTGATATGAGGTTTACAGACTTATCCGGATCTGTTAAAGGTCATAATTTTGCTGTATTTGACACATCGGAATACATCGGAGCGATATGCGCTGAGAAATGTTCTGAATTTACCAGAAAACAGCTTGATGAGCTGACTGAATTCGTGAAAAAGCCACAGATAGGAGCGAAAGGACTCATCTATTTAAGGTATAATCCGGATGGTACTTTAAAATCGTCAGTAGACAAGTTTTATTCCCCTGGGGACCTGAAGAAATGGGCTGATAAAATGAATGCGAAACCAGGAGACCTTATGCTGGTCCTGGCTGGGGATAAGAAAAAAACATTGACAGCCCTTTCGGAATTGAGGCTTGAAATGGGGAAAAGGCTGGGATTAAGAACAAAAGACACATTCTATCCACTATGGGTTGTGGATTTTCCTCTTCTTGAATGGGATGAAGAGTCGAAAAGGTTCTATGCGATGCATCATCCATTCACATCACCAGTTCCTGAAGATCTTCCTCTGATGGAAACAGATCCCGGTAAAGTAAGGGCTAATGCATATGATCTGGTAATCAATGGTGTTGAAATCGGCGGCGGATCGATCAGAATTCATGATGCAGCAGTTCAGAAATTAATGTTCAAAGTCCTTGGATTCAGCGATGACGAGGCGAATGAGCAATTTGGTTTTCTCCTGAACGCCTTCAAATTCGGAGCTCCACCTCATGGAGGAGTGGCATTCGGATTTGACAGGTGGGTAGCTATGTTCGGAGGACAGGATTCAATCCGCGATTTTATTGCATTCCCAAAAAACAACTCAGGACGTGATGTTATGCTTGATACTCCGGCACAAATATCAGCAAACCAATTAGAAGAACTTCAACTAAGTATCAATAAGAAAAAATAGGGATATATTTTTCTAATCGTTTATTAACTTGGTTTTGATAACGATTACCCCACCGTTTGCACGGCTACCGTAAATGGCTGCTGCTGTAGCCTTGAGTACCTCAATTGATTTAAACTGTTACTGGAGGTATGTCAGGAAGATGATTCATTCAGACTCCATCTACCACTATTTACTCCTTGCTCTCCGTCCCTGTAATTCGGATAAGTTTGTTTAATCGCAATTGTGTTAAAATTGAAATCAATCCGGGTCCTTCCTTTAATATAATCTTCAAATCTACCATTACCAAAAGTGAATACCCCGATCCTTGATGTACTGGATCTAACCTTGATCTTATAGTTTCCTCTTGAATCAGTTACTGAATTGGTCTTATTGTCCTCATTATATAATGAGACAACGACTCTTTTCCGTATAAAGCCAAAACAATTGATGCCATTCTGGTGCGGCCATGTTATTATGTTTGATATTACGTCACCGATATCAAATGAACAGTTAGAAGAACTGCAACTTTTAACAGGCTATAAAAATGATGAAAGATTTTTTACTGGTTTTGAATCTTTGTTTTAATAAGGATTGCTCCGCCGTATCCTCTTGACCCATAAATTGCCGCTGAAGTACCCTTGAGGACCTCAATTGATTTAACCGAAGTAGGTGGAATATCAGGGAGAGCATCCATATAAACCCCATCAACCACAATCAGAGCCGGTACTGAACCAAACAAATCAGCCGACTCTTGTATTATTACTGATCCTCCGGAAATCCGACAGCCAGAAACTTCCCTTTGAATCATATCAGTAATTGTAGCATAGGACGCATATTTTTTATTCGTTCCATCAATCTTATTGACGTCGGTAGTCAGGTTTTTCTTTTTAATCATACCATAACCAGTATTAATTCCTTGTTGTCCTGAAGAGATCGTACTATCCTTTGGTTGGTGTGATGCAGTGATCCCAAAATTAAAGTTAATCTGGGTCCTTCCATTTATTACTTCTTCCGCAGTGCCATGACCAAAGGTGAAGATACCAATTTTAGAGGCGGTGGCGTTTACCTTAATTTTATAGTTACCTTTAGAATCGGTTACCGAATTGGTTTTTTGGTCATCAATCATAACTATTGCATTCACAATAGGTTCCTTATCAGCATTTAATACAGTACCCGTTAGTGTTATCTTTTTATTGCTTTTTTGTGCGGTTATACTATTTATACACAATGTTGAAAGAAGGATTAAAAAAATCAGTTTTACTTTCATTGTTTCAGGTATTAATTTAGTTTAAAATTTTTATTCTTCTCTTTCCGTACCGTTTTTAAGGGTTATACTTATTACGCCATTTGTGCCGTTAACTCCATAGATTGCTGCTGATGTACCTTTAAGCACTGCAATCGACTTTACCTCAAGAGGATTTATATTATCGATGCTTTGAACTATCACCCCATTTACAACAAAAAGCGGTGTACTGCTACCGAAGAATGAATGGCCCTGCTGAATCTGAACGCTTCTTCCGCTGACTACGACCCCACTCACCTCACAACGTATCATCTGGTAAATATCGTTATAAGTATTCATTTTTTTACCCTTGGGTCTGGAAGATTTTTTAATACTATCCTGAGGCCTTGCCTCTTTTACAGTATTATCTGGTTTTGAAGCCAGATTATCAGTTCTTTCAAGAATGAAATTAATAGCAGTTTTTCCACTTATTGCTGTTGTTGATGATCCGAATTCGGATGAGCGGACTTCGAGATTAAGAGCTAAGGGGCTGACTTTAATTTTATAGGAACCATTGTTTTTTGTTGTGGTGCTTGTTTTGACATTGTCAACATATAAAACAGCTCCTGCGACAGGGTTATTGTCGCGATTCAATACTTTACCGGTAATTGTGACCGGTTTATCAGATCCTTTCCCTGCCTTTTGTCCGAACCCCATTTGAGTAAGGCAAATCGCAAAGACTAGCACTAGAATTCCATTCCACTTCATTTTATTTTGACTTAGGTTTAACAGGCAAGTTACAATGTTATTAAGAGAAGAACAAATCATTTATGGCTTAAATACATTTACCTATAAGAGTTGCAGAAGTACACCTTTCAATTAAAACCCTGACATATTCTCCCTTCTTAAAATCACCTCCGGGAAAAACAACAACCTTATTTTGTGAAGTCCGACCAGATAAAAATTCAAAGGATCTCTTCGAAAATCCTTCGATCAGAACATCAAAGACCATGCCAATATCACTTTTTTTCGATTTTATTGAAAGCCGGTTCTGAAGTGAAATCATTTCACAAAGTCTTTCTGACTTTACAGATTCACTAACATTATCTTTAAGTTTTCTGGCAGCTTTTGTTCCGGGTCTTTCACTATACTTAAACATATAAGCAAAATCAAATCCGGTCCACTCCATGAGCGATAGAGATTCTTTATGATCTTCTTCTGTTTCAGTACAAAACCCGGTTATCATATCGGTCGATAAGGAACACTCAGGTATAATGGTATGTATTGCATTTACACGATCCATATACCACTCCCTGGTATATTCACGGTTCATGAGTTTAAGAATACGGCTGCTCCCGCTTTGCGCAGGAAGATGAATGTGTTTACAAATATTTTTATTTCTGGCTATTGTGTACAGAAGTTCATCTGAAATATCTTTTGGATGGGAGGTTGAAAACCTTACCCGCAAGAGTGGATCAATAATGGCAACTTTTTCAAGAAGTTCAGGAAATCCGATGTTTCCTGAGTTATTGTCCCAATTATAAGAATCGACATTTTGTCCAAGCAATGTTACTTCCCTGTAACCCATCTCAAATAACTCTTTTACCTCTTTCAGAACAGACTCAGGGTTTCTGCTTCTTTCAGCTCCTCGCACATATGGCACAACACAATATGCGCACATATTATTACAACCCCGCATTATTGAAACAAAGGAGGATACACCATTTTTATCCATCCTTACCGGTGAAATATCAGCATAGGTCTCTTCGCGTGAGAGAAGAACATTCACTGCTTTGTGACCTGCCTCAGCTTCACTGACAAGAAGCGGAAGTTCCCTGTAAGCGTCCGGACCGACGACTATATCCACAAGCTGATCAGTCTCAATCAGTTTCTCTTTCAGCCTTTCGGCCATACAACCTATTATTCCGATTTTCAGATCATTTTTCTGCTTTTTCAGGTGGCTGATTGCTTTTAGACGACCCCAGATTCTTTGTTCAGCATTATCGCGGATAGAACAGGTATTTATTAATATTAATCCTGCATCATTAATATTTTCAGTAGGTTCATAACCTGCTTTGGACAGAATTGACACAACAACCTCACTGTCAGCAACATTCATCTGGCAACCATATGTTTCTATATAAACTTTCTTTGACATTGAATACTCATCTAATTGTGATATAAAGGCTACGGGCAGCAGACTACAGGCTACAGGCATTAATAAAGAATACCCCTGAAGTCTGTCGCCCAATGCCTGGCGCCTATCTTTGATCGCACAAATCTATAAAGTATGCTCGAGGTTTGAAAGAATTATTTAATTTTGCATTCTGTATAATAAATATCTAAAGTATGTCAGGACATAGCAAGTGGTCAACCATAAAGCGTAAAAAGGGGGCAATAGATGCTAAAAGGGGGAAGAAATTTACAAAAATTATTAAAGAGATAATAATTGCAGCAAAAGAAGGCGGCGGTGATGCCGAAGCTAATGCAAGACTCAGACTTGCTGTCCAGAATGCAAAAGGCGCCAATATGCCCAAAGATAATATTGACAGGGCAATCAAAAAGGCTAGCGGCACCGATGCTGAAAGTTTTACCGAAACTTCATTTGAGGGATACGGACCATGCGGGGTTGCAGTATTTGTTGAATGTCTGACAGATAACAATAACAGAACAGTAGCATCGGTAAGATCAGCTTTTAATAAACATGGAGGTAATCTTGGAACAAATGGATCATTGACTTTTCTTTTTGAAAGAAAAGGAATATTTACAATAAAGAATGAAGGGCTTACTCTGGATGATATCGAACTTGAAATGATCGATGCCGGGGCTGAAGATTTTGAGGTTGATGGTGATATGTTTACTGTAACATGTGCCAAAGAAGATTTCGGAAACGTGAACAGGAAGCTAATTGAGCTTGGGATAGAGTCTGAGGAAGCTGGACTAAAAAGGATACCCAACGACACTAAAAAGCTCGATCTTGAATCTGCGAGGAAAGTGCTCAGGCTTATTGATACACTTGAAGATGACGATGATATCCAATTTGTATACCATAATCTTGAAATGACCGATGAACTGGCTGCAGAATTGGGATAGAATTTTTATTACTTTTGCCATATGATCAGAAAACTCTTTTTGATATTATTTATTTTGGGCCTGTCGACCGTGATTGTCCGGTCCCAGTCTTTTGTAAAATCATCGGATCTTTTTAAAAGAACAGATGGCAATTCACGTTCAGGCCAGCTTAATATTATACAGGATCCGGCATTAGATACACTAATAAGCAGGTATATTCTGGCCAACCAGAATCTTGAAACAGAAAATGGCTATACCGGTGTTGAAGGATTCAGAATACAGATATACAACAGTTCCGAGAGAAATGCCAAAGTTGAATCAGGTAAAGTCAGACAAGAATTTATGAGCCAGTTTCCGGACGTTGTTTCATACCTCATATTTGCAGAACCCAATTACTATAAAGTCAGAGTAGGTAACTTCAGATCAAAAACAGAAGCAATGAGGTTATATTTAATTATAAGTAAGAAGCTTCCCAAGGCTGCAGTCTATATTGTGAGGGATATAATTAATCTCCAGGACCTGAATAATAAATAATTATGAGCGATAATATCAAACACGAATGCGGCATTGCAATGTTAAGATTGCTTAAGCCGATGGAATTCTATATTGAAAAATATGGTACCTGGAACTATGGTTTACAGAAGATGTATCTGATGATGGAAAAGCAGCATAACCGGGGTCAGGATGGAGCGGGCATTGCAGGAATTAAGCTGGATGTTCCTCCGGGAAACAGATATATTTTCAGACAAAGATCAAATCAGGCTAACTCAATCAAGGAAATTTTCAGTCTGATTTATAAAGATATAGATGTATTGACACTTACTCATCCGGAAGGCTTTAAAGACCCGGACTTTATTAAAGGGAAAGTCCCTTTTGCATGTGATATTTATCTTGGTCACCTCCGATATGGCACCTATGGAAGTTACAATATTGATTATGTACATCCGGTCAGCCGTGAAAATAACTGGAAGTCNNAAGTCAAAAAACCTTGTTATGGCCGGTAATTTCAACCTTACAAATGTCGGAGAAGTCTTCAGCAGTCTGGTTGAGCTGGGTCAGAATCCTGTAGATTTTTCGGATACAGTTACTATACTGGAAAATGTAGGACATAGGCTCGATGAAGAAAACGAACGATTATTCCGCAAATTCAAAGAGGAGGGCTTCTCAAAAAAAGAGATATCTCCTATGATAGAGAAAAATCTGGATGTAACTTCAATTCTGAAAAAAGCAAGCCGTAATTGGGACGGGGGTTATGCAATGGCAGGAATGGTCGGTCATGGCGATGCATTTGTAATGAGAGATCCTGCAGGCATCAGACCGGCATATTATTATATTGACGATGAGGTAGTTGTTGTTGCCTCTGAAAGGCCTGTAATTCAGACAATCTTTAATGTAAGAACTGATAACGTTATTGAACTTCCACCTGCAAGTGCTATTATTATTAAGGCATCAGGAGAAACAACCATTGAGAAGATCAGAGAGGAAACCGAACCCAGGAAATGCTCATTTGAAAGGATCTATTTCTCGAGAGGAACTGATAAAGCAATATACAAAGAAAGGAAAAAACTTGGGGAACTCCTTGCTGACAGTGTTTTGCAGACTGTTGACTATGATCTTGACCACACAGTATTTTCATATATACCGAATACAGCTGAAAGCGCATTTTATGGGCTGATTAAAGGAGTTGAAGATTATCTCAACCAGGTAAAAATTGATCATATTCTGAGCAGGGGAAAGTACCTGAACAAGGAGGAACTTGAAAAGATTATTAACCAGCGGCCCAGGATAGAAAAAATAGCGGTCAAAGATGCAAAGTTACGGACATTCATAACTGAAGACAAAAGCCGCGATGATCTCGTAGGACATATTTATGATGTCACATATGGTGTAATAAAGAGAGGAGTAGATAACCTGGTAGTTATAGATGACTCTATTGTAAGAGGAACTACCCTGAAGAAAAGTATAATCAGGATTCTTGATAAACTTGATCCGAAAAAGATAGTTGTTGTCTCTTCATCACCTCAGTTGAGATACCCCGATTGTTACGGAATTGATATGGCAAAACTGGGTGATTTTATTGCTTTCAAGGCTGCTATTGAGCTTTTGAAAGATTCAGGAAAAGGTTCAGTTATTCAGGCGGTCTACAAGGCAGCATTGGATGAGCTTCAGAAACCTGTTGAAGAGATGAAAAACCTGGTACGCGAAATCTATAAACCTTTCTCTACCGAAGAGATATCTGAGAAAATTTCATCAATGCTTAAATCGGATGAAATAAAATCAGAAGTTAAAATTGTATTTCAATCAATTGAAGGTCTTCACGAAGCTTGTCCCGGACATCTTGGCGACTGGTATTTTACGGGTAACTATCCAACCCCCGGAGGTAATAAGGTAGTAAACCAGTCGTTTGTTAACTATATTGAAGGGAGAAATGTCAGGGCTTATTGATTCTCGTGTGAAAACCAGGTGATTTCAAAATCCTTCTTATACGAAGAGAGGTGCCGGTTAATCTTTTCAACGTAAATATCCCTGAGGGTAATCATTATTCCTGTCTCTTCGACTTCTCCGAATTTATGATTTATGAAGGTACCGAAAGTCCTCATCGTGGGTGATAAATTCATATAGGCATTTATGAGCGGAGGTATATTTTCGTTTAGGTTTCTTACCTCCCTTGATAATATTTTATAGTTTTCCTTATATCTCCAGCCCCTGAAAAGCTTTTTCATCTCATCATGATGGATATCAATATTTGCAGGGTCAACCGGAGTAACAAGGTGATCTGAATCTTTGAAGTGCCTTCTTAGAAAATATAGGATCATAGCTCTTGCTTTCGGATTGAAATGAGGATACATCGTTACTTTTCCGAATAAATATTTCAGGTGATGATTATCTATTATTATGGCGCCAAGTCCATCCCAAAGGTTGTCTAGAGCAAACATGCTTTTCCTGCCCATTGAGCGCGACTGATAATCGGGATGAACGAATGACCTGCCAAGTTCCATAAGATGAGGATAGTACTTTGTCAGAAATTTTTCAGAAAAATGAAAATATGCAGAGGAAGCAAGTTTGGTAATATCGCAGTTTGTGCATCCTTTTTCGGGAAAATAGAACCGATATCCGCCAATCATCTCTTTATTTTCAGGATCCCATACAATAAGTTGTTTTTGAGGATCAACTTTAGCAGTGTCAAAATCGTCTATATCTATCTCTTTCCCAGTTCCTCCTCCGGCATGTCTGAAAGTAAGTTCTCTGACACGGCCCACTTCATGCATGAGGGCAGGTGAATTATTATTGTCAAATACATAAACTTCATTGTTGCCATTGTTAGTCCTGCGCAAAAGCTTATCACTTGTCAGTTCAGCAATAATCTGATCCTTTGGTAGTTGGTCAACAATTGGTTTCATTTAATATTAAAAATGGGGGTGATTTATTCGAATATTATCTACACAAAATCTATTGCAATTTAATCTTTTTTTTTGTTTAACAATTATAAAGAAATAAATGCTTCCAGATTGTATGATTTTGACTTTACCCAATCGGCCCATTCCAACGCAGATCTTGTTTTATCAAATATTTCCCAGTGAATTGGTTCACCGAAAACCAGTCTGATCTCTTTATCCCTTTGTTTGAACATCTCATCAGCAAGATACAGCATTTCAATATTTTCTTTCACGCCAAGGAACTTTCTGATATTTGAGAGATTGTAGAAAAAATTGGAATTTCTACCCGAAAAAAATGCCGGAACAATATCTCTCTCGTGTTGTATTGATTTAGATATGAAACTTTTATGCCATGGGAGATCCTTAATTACTCCACTTTTTTTTCTTGAACATAATCCGGCCGGGAAATAGAGTATCTGGCAGTCGGATGAATATGCCTCCTCGATCATTTTTGCTGCGTCTCTTGCCTGGGCCCCGTGTTTATTTACCGGAAGAAAGATACCTGACAGATTTTTAATATTGGTAAGTATATCGTTTACCGGGAATTTAATGTCGGGAAAATGTTTCGATATTTCATAAATAAATACCAGTCCGTCAAGTCCTCCAAGCGGATGATTTGAAACAAAAATGTACCTGCCTGATTTTGGAATATTCTCACTTCCAGTGACCTTGAATTTAATTTCAAAATGCTTCAGTCCTGCGGCTATTAATTCAGAATCTTTCAGATGTCCCCATTTCTTCAGGAAATCATTTAATTCATCCTGGTGGACAATCCTTTTGAGATAATTTATGATAAAGCCTGGTATGACCCTTGCAAGTGCCTTATTTTTCGAAAAAAGGACTTTTTCGACATCCAATTTCTGATTTTCGTTATTTCCCGATATACCATCCATTTCCAGGTATTTTTTTAGAGAGTGAAGGGCTCAAAATTACCAAAAAAAATCAATACATCTAATAACCCCATAGATTGGGTATGAACTCACTTCCCCGCTACCTCTTTAACGGGTAACGATCACTTCTAAAATACTTCAGGTTTAGGAATAAAACCTCTCTGCCGCTTCACGGCATCTTACCTGTTGGAGGAGAAAAATACGATAAAAAAGTGGATTTTTCCCCCCTTGGGAGGAATTAAAAAGGGGTGTCATTTGTCGGAGAATGGCCCTGTTGCCCGAGTTTGCGTGAATTTACAAAAGTTATTAACAAAAAATAAAAAAATGTGGGGCAATGTGGAGCAAAGTGGATATTTTTTCTTTATTTTAGACGTTTAATTGAAAAATGCGAGGATGGCCACATTTATAGGTGATTACACATGCAAAGTTGATGTCAAAGGACGTATAATCCTACCGATGGCATTTAAAAAGCAGATGCCAGCTGATGCACAGGATCATTTTGTGGTACGGAAGGATATCTTCGAAAACTGCCTTGTACTTTATGCAATTGAAGACTGGAACAAACAGTTGGTCAAAATCAGGAAAAAAATAAACCCATATAACCGTGAGCAAAACATGTTCCTCAGAAACTTTTTTAAAGGAACTGCCGAACTCTCGCTTGATAACAATAACCGCATTCTTGTACCCAAAAAATTAATGGATCTTATTGGTGCTGACAGGGATGTTGTTCTTGCCGGACAAGATGGAAGGATTGAGATATGGGGAGCTGACATTTATGAGAAAATTGCTATGCCTGCTGAAGATTTGGCCAACCTGGTTGAAAAATATTTGGGTGGAAGTATAAATGAGCCTGAAATATAATGGTTTACCATATTCCCGCACTGCTCAAAGAGAGTATTGATGGGCTGAACATACAGCCTGACGGGGTTTATGTTGATGTTACATTCGGAGGAGGAGGACACTCAATGGAAATTCTTAAGCGTCTTATAACTGGTAAACTAATCGCTTTTGATCAGGACGAGGATGCCGCAATTAATTCTCCGGCTGATGAGAAGTTTCTCTTTCTCAGCCAGAATTTCAGATTTCTGAAAAGCAATCTGATGTTCAATAACATCAAATCAATAGATGGGCTGATCGCTGACCTGGGTGTCTCATTTCATCAGTTTGATATACCTGAAAGAGGATTTACCTTCAGACAGGATGCTCCTCTTGATATGCGGATGAATAAAACCGGCACTGTAACAGCATCTCACCTTCTGAACACAATGGATGAGAGAGTACTCGCAGATATTTTTTACAGATATGGTGAACTGTCAAACTCAAGAAGGATAGCCAGGGAAATCGTCAGCGCAAGAGCTTCAAAACCAATGGTTAGTGTTAACGATTTAATCGATACTGTTGGGAAATTGGCGCCTTTCCGGCAGGAAAATAAATTCTATGCAAAACTGTTTCAGGCTTTGCGGATTGCTGTCAATCATGAAATTGATTATCTGCAGGAGATGCTTGAACAGACTCTCTCAGTCTTAAATATAGGCGGAAGACTCGTTATCATAAGCTACCATTCGCTCGAAGACAGAGTGGTAAAAAATTTTATGAAGACAGGCAATTTTGAGGGAGAAGAGAAAAAAGATTTTTATGGAAACATAAAGACTCCTTTCAGGATTATAAACAAGAAAGGAACAACACCTGACGATGAAGAGATCGCAATAAACAACAGGGCAAGAAGTGCAAGACTCAGGATAGCTGAAAAGATCTGACAAATGGAAGAAATTAAGGAAAATACCAGGGAAAATAATACGGACAATAATAAGAAGCATATAAGACCCGGAAGTTTTATTAAGGAGCTCCTGAGCGGGAGCATGGTATCTGAAAAGATCATACTTAAGAATCTTGGATATGTTTCGCTTTTAACCTTTCTCACTGCGGTTTACATCGGAAACAGGTTTCATGCTGAAAAAATAACAAGAGAATCAACACGGCTTCAAAGGGAGGTTAAGGACCTTAGAGCTGAGTCACTATCAACTTCGGCTGCTCTCATGTATATCAGTAAGCAGTCTGAAGTATTCAGTATGGTAAGGGAAAAGGGGCTAAACCTCGAAGAGCTGAAAACTCCTCCATATAAACTATTGGTTGATAAGAAGTAAAGGAAATGGCAGCAAGGGATGAAATTGTATGGCGCGGCGGTCTGGTCTATTTTGCAATTGGATTGCTGGCTGTTGCTTTGCTCATACGCGTCATCATTTTGCAATATGTTCAGCGTGGTAAATGGGCAGATATGAGCGAGAAATTTGTGTTTAAAACAGCTGAGATGCCTGCAAACAGGGGTGATATACTTACCAGTGATGGACGTCTACTTGCAAGCTCTCTCCCTTACTATACAATCTATATGGATACACGTAGCAGCGGAATGTCATCTGCAACATGGTCGAATGGGATTAACGGATTATCAGCGGGACTGGCTCAACTTGTTGGTGACAAATCCGCAGCGGGCTGGAAATCAGCAATATCAGAGGCCAGAAGAAAGGGCGATCGCTATTTTCTGATTCATCGAAAAGTTGACTATGAAACGCTCAGGAAGCTAAAAGAACTGCCAATATTCACAGAGGGTCAGTATAAAGGGGGTATGGTAGCCCAGGCTGAAAACAGAAGGATACTTCCAGGAAGTGACCTTGCATCCCGAACCATCGGTTATCTAAATCTTGGCAGTGAAGGCAACGAGGTAGGCGTCGAGGGAGGATTTGATAAAGACCTGGCAGGTAAAAACGGTGTTGCCATGAAACAGCGGCTTACCGGAGGCGACTGGATAACCGTTGAGGGTCCAAACAGCGTTGAATCACGTGACGGGAATGACGTCGTTACCACACTGGATCTCGATCTGCAGGATGTTGCGTCCACGGCCCTTCTGAATCAACTCAGAAAAAATAACGCTGATCATGGCTGCGCAGTACTAATGGAGGTTTCAACAGGGAATATAAAAGCCATAGCTAATCTGGGTCTCCAAAGTGACGGGGACTATCACGAAACATATAATTATGCTATTGGTGAGAGCACCGAGCCCGGTTCTACTTTTAAACTTGCGTCGCTAATGGCAGCAATTGAAGATGGTGTCATTGATACAGGTGATATTGTTGATACGGGCAATGGAAGTGTGAAATACTATGACAAGATTATCAAGGATACAAAAGAACATGGTATAATAACAGTCAAACAGGTATTTGAAGAATCATCAAACGTGGGAACTGCCAAACTTATTTATGACCATTACAAAAACAATCCTAAAGATTTCGTGAACCGTCTTTATGCAATGAGACTGAATAAGCCACTTGATCTGCAGATAAAAGGAGAAGGGGAACCTCTTATCAGATATCCCGGAGATAAATTATGGTCGGGACTTTCATTGCCGATGATGTCACATGGCTATGAGGTACTGCTTACACCTTTACAAATACTCACGTTCTATAATGCAGTGGCAAATGATGGCAAAATGATGCGCCCGCTATTTGTCTCTGCAATAATGAGAAACGGAAGTGTCATCAGGAGCTACGAACCTGAGGTCATAATTAATTCAATAGCATCACGCTCAACAATACGAAAAGCAAAAAAAATGATGGAGGGTGTCGTTGAACAAGGCACAGCAACTAATCTTAAAAACCCTAATTATAAAATTGCCGGAAAAACAGGAACCGCACAGATAGCCAGGGATAAATATGGTTACAGAACCGGATCCAAGATGTCCTACTCAGCCTCATTTGTAGGATACTTTCCTGCAGAGAACCCTCTATACTCCTGTATTGTTGTGGTTAATTCACCGTCGAACGGAGTTTATTTCGGAAATGTGGTGGCAGGAACAGTATTCAAAGAGATTTCTGATAAGGTATATGCAACCAGATTTTTCAGAGATTACAAACCTGATAAAAAAGAAGATATTAAGCCATCTGCACCTGATGCCGGTAACGGATACAGGACTGATATAAATGAAGTACTTAAAAATCTTGATGTCCACTATCGTCGAACTGCCGATGATGACTGGGTTGCAACCCGGGAGAGCGGAGATACAGTAAGTCTGGAAGCCGTTAAGATACAGCAGGGTCTTGTGCCTGATGTGAGAGGAATGAGTCTGCGGGACGCTATGTATCTTCTTGAAAACACCGGGTTAAGAGTAAAATACATTGGTAAAGGAAGAGTGCTTAGACAATCTCCAGAACATGGTGCCAGGTACAATGAAGGAACAGTCGTTTCTCTTGAGATGAATATGTGAAATGATGAAGATCGATGAAATATTAACCGGAATTGAAATTGTTTCTGTAAAGGGAACAAAAAACAGAATTATATCCGGTATTGAGTTTGATTCCCGCAAGGTGAAAAAAAATTCCCTGTTTGTTGCTGTTAAGGGATATAAAAGCGATGGCCACGATTTTATTGACTCTTCAATAGCTGCTGGCGCCTCTGCTATAATCTGTGAAATACTTCCTGAAAAACCCGATAAAAACATCTGCTGGATTAAGACCACTGACTCTGCAAAAGCTCTGGGCCTGGCCGCTTCCAACTTCTTCGGAAACCCTTCATATTCACTTAAACTGGTTGGTGTAACAGGAACAAACGGGAAAACAACAATTGCTACTCTGCTATACAGGATGTTCCTCCGGCTGGGTTATAAAAGTGGTTTGTTTTCAACTGTTTGCAATTATATTAATGAAAAGGAACTCGAGGCGACACATACAACGCCCGATCCTGTTCAGCTCAACTTGCTGTTATCCAGGATGGTCGAAGAAGGATGCGACTTTGCATTTATGGAAGTCAGTTCTCATTCTGCTGATCAGAAACGTATAGCAGGACTAAAATTTGTCGGAGGTATTTTCACGAACCTTACTCACGATCACCTCGATTATCATAAGACATTTGATAATTACATGACTGCAAAGAAAAGTTTTTTTGACTCACTTCCTCCTGATTCATTTGCACTTGTAAATATTGATGACCGTAATGGCAGGGTAATGCTACAGAATTGCCAGGCCCGTCATTATACCTTTTCTGTCAGGGGAATGGCCGATTACCGTTGTAATATTATTGAGCAGGGTTTCGAGGGTATGGGGTTAAAAATTCAGGGAGAGGAAGTCTGGACAAGGTTTATCGGCGGTTTTAATGCATCAAATCTGCTTGCAGTTTATGCTGCATCGGAACTTCTCGGAGCTTCAAAAAAAGAGATATTAACTGTTCTCAGCGATCTACATCCTGTTTCAGGAAGACTTGAAGTAATCAAATCTGCCGGAGGTATTTCAGGCATTGTAGATTATGCCCATACTCCTGATGCTCTTTTAAATGTAATAGATACAATTAATAAAATCCGTGAAGGTGATGCACAGCTTATAACAGTTGTCGGTGCCGGAGGGGACCGTGACCGGACAAAGCGTCCTAAGATGGCAGTAATATCTGCTGAAGGAAGTACCAAAGTCATACTTACTTCCGATAATCCAAGAACTGAAGATCCTGAAAAGATTCTTGACGAGATGGAAGCCGGAATAACCCCGGATTTAAAAAGAAAAACTCTCAGAATATCCGACAGGCATGAAGCGATAAAAACAGCAGTAATGATTGCAAATAAAGGCGACGTGATACTTATCGCCGGTAAAGGTCATGAAACTTACCAGGAGATTATGGGAGTGAAACATCATTTCGACGACAGGGAAGAATTGAAAAATGCTTTGTTATTTAAATAAATCTTAAGGGAAATGCTTTACTTTTTATTTAATTATCTTGATTCACTTAATTTTCCGGGAGCACGGTTATTTACCTTCATATCTTTCCGGTCGGCTGGTGCTGTTATCACTTCCCTCATTATTTCACTCCTCATAGGTAAACGGATCATTAAATTTCTGCAGAAAAAGCAGGTTGGAGAGGTTGTAAGAAATCTGGGTCTGGAAGGACAATACAAAAAGGAGGGAACACCATCAATGGGAGGGGTTATTATTCTTGCATCGATTATAATTCCGACTCTTTTGTTCGCAAAACTTGGGAATGTGTATATAATTCTTATGCTGATAACGACACTCTGGCTGGGGCTAATCGGTTTTCTAGATGATTATATAAAGATTTTTAAAAAGAACAAGGAAGGACTTGCAGGAAGATTCAAGATTGCAGGTCAGATTGTCCTTGGAATTATTGTCGGGTTAACCCTGTTTTTTAGTAATGAGGTCAGAATTGCTGAGAAAGTAGATGTTGCAAATCTTACCTTAAGGGAAAGGCATGAGATGCTCACAACTTCAATGAACATTCCGGCTAAGGGTGAGATAACACTGGAAAGAAAGTCGACAAAAACCACGATACCCTTTGTAAAAAATAATGAGTTCGATTATGCATGGCTGGTATCATTTATAAATGCTGAATACAGGCGGCCATTTACCTGGATTGTCTTCGTGATAATAGTGATATTCATAGTTACTTCAGTTTCGAATGGTGCGAACCTGACCGATGGACTTGACGGACTCGCAACGGGAACTTCGGCAATAATAGGAACCGCGCTTGCAATTCTGGCTTATGTTTCAAGCAATATTATATATGCCAACTATCTGAATATTATGTATATCCCGGGGTCCGAAGAGCTTGTTATCTTCGCAAGCGCTTTTATCGGGGCCACTATAGGTTTCCTCTGGTACAATTCGTTCCCGGCCCAGGTTTTTATGGGCGATACAGGGAGTCTGGCACTGGGAGGTATAATTGCCGTATTTGCAGTTATTATAAGAAAAGAGCTTTTAATCCCTATCCTTTGCGGGATCTTCCTTGTTGAAAACCTGTCGGTTGTACTCCAGGTCAGCTGGTTTAAAAGAACAAAAAGAAAATATGGGGCTGGAAGAAGGATTTTCCTGATGGCCCCGCTTCATCATCATTATCAGAAAAAAGGATTTCCTGAACCGAAGATTGTCACACGGTTCTGGATAGTGGCAATAATATTGGCAGTAATAAGTATTGTGACTCTTAAGATAAGATAATAAAATGGCTAAGAAGATTGTGATACTGGGAGCAGGAGAAAGTGGTACAGGATCAGCAGTGCTTGCACAAAAACATGGATTTGATGTTTTTGTTTCCGATAAAGGTACTATTAAAGAAAACTATAGGGAAATCCTTGAAAAAAACAGTATTACGTGGGAGGAAGGGAATCACAATGACCCAATTATTCTTTCAGCAGATGAAGTTATTAAAAGCCCCGGTATCCCGGAGAATGCTCCAATAATAAAGAAGATCCGCGAAAAAGGTATCCCCGTTATTTCAGAAATAGAATTCGCCGGCAGATATGCTAAAGGTTTAAAGATATGTATTACGGGGAGCAATGGAAAAACAACGGTTACTAACCTCATCTTCCATATTCTGAAAAAGGCCGGAAAGAATGCCACGATGACAGGCAATGTGGGAAATAGTTTTGCGATGGCTGTTGCAGATGGTCCGTACGATTATTATGTAATTGAACTGAGTAGTTTTCAGCTTGACGGCATGTATGAATTCAAGGCCGATATTGCAGTACTGTTGAATATTACACCTGATCATCTCGACAGATACGATTATAAACTTCAAAACTATATAGATTCCAAATTCAGAATAACACAAAACCAGAAAAAAGAGGATTTCCTGATTTACTGGGAAGGAGACCCGATCATTAAAACTGAATTATCCAGAAAAAAATATGAAATGACAATGTTGCCTTTTTCTGATGAGATAAAAGAAGGCATGGCTGCTTATATTGAAAACAACGAATTGATAATTGATTACCAAAATAAAACCAACCTTATGACTATTCATGAATTTGCGCTTAAAGGCCGTCATAACACCTACAACTCAATGGCAGCTGCCATTGCAGGTAAAATTCTTAATATCCGCAAGGAGGTAATCAGGGAAAGTCTGGCTGATTTTCAGGGAGTTGAACACCGCCTGGAACCGGTTATAACAGTATGTGGTATAAATTTCATAAACGATTCAAAAGCTACAAATGTTAATTCAACATGGTATGCAATAGAATGCATGGAAAACAATATCATATGGATTGTAGGCGGTGTTGATAAAGGAAATGATTATTCAGAATTGTTCCCGGTTGTAAAAATGAAGGTCAAGGCTATAGTTTGCCTTGGAAAGGATAACAAGAAAATCATTGAGGCTTTTAAAGATAAGGTTGCCACTATTGTAGAAACAACCTCGATGGAGGAAGCTGTCAGGTCTTCCTATTACCTGGCAAAGAAAGGTGATACGGTACTTTTATCACCTGCATGTGCAAGTTTTGATCTTTTCAA
>PLLX01000118.1:0-74112 GCA_003141415.1 Bacteroidales bacterium | reverse complement strand
GTAGGTGTGGCCTTTATGAAATATGGAGGAAATACAACTTACTTCCTCAAGAGTCAGTTCCTGATGCTGGTATTAAGTCTGGGTATAATAGTTGTTGTTCATTACCTTCCATACAGAATTTATTTTTCTATGGCTGGATTGATTCTTTTAGGTTCTGCAGGACTGCTTGTACTGACTTTTGCTCTTGGGTCGAGGGTAAATGAGGCAATGCGCTCTATTACTATTCCCGGAACGGGATTCAGACTTCAGACTTCAGATGTTGCCAAAGTGGCCCTGGTATTGTATCTCGCAAGATCTCTGGCCAAATACCAGAAAGAATTGAATAATTTTATGCTGGTCTCAAAGTATTTTATTCTCCCTGTTGGTATTATCTGTGGCCTGATTATGCCTGAAAACCTCTCCACAGCACTTATGGTATTTGGAATGAGTATGATAATAATGTTCATTGGCAGGGTCCCTCTCAAATTCCTTATGGCATATATAGGAATTGGTGTAGTAGGAGTTCTTCTCTTTGCCATGGTTCTAACCATGGTAAAAAAAGATAACAGAGTCCAGGTCTGGAAAAACAGGATTGAACAATTTGTCTCAGGCAAGGGGAATGAAGACGGAGACTATCAGTCAAACCAGGCAAAGATTGCGATCTCAACTGGCGGATTATTTGGAAAAGCGCCGGGGAAAAGTACCCAGCGAAACATGCTACCGCAATCGAACTCTGACTTCATATTTGCAATAATAATAGAAGAATATGGACTTTTATTCGGAGCCATCCCACTTATCCTGGCATATATGATACTGTTGTTCAGAGGGATAACTATTGCAAAAAAATGTGAGACTGCGTTCCCGGCCTTCCTTGTGCTGGGTCTCATTGTAATGATCGTCATACAGGCAATGCTTAATATGATGGTTGCAGTAGGACTGTTTCCGGTGACAGGTCAGACGCTTCCTATGGTGAGCTGGGGAAGGACTTCTGTTCTGATGATGAGTTTTTCAATAGGGGCAATACTTAGTGTAAGCAGAGTGGTAAATGCAAGAATAAAAAAAGAAGAACTTCCTGAAGAAGAAATTTCTGATGAAGGAGAAAAAATATATGAACCTGCAAAAACATAAAAAGGTGATAATCAGTGGTGGTGGTACTGGCGGACATATCTTCCCGGCTATATCTATCGCCAATGCTCTCAGGAAAATTGATTCTGAGACTGAGATCCTTTTTGTTGGAGCAGAGGGCAGAATGGAAATGGAAAAAATTCCTGCTGCAGGTTACAGGATAATCGGATTACCGGTTGCAGGTTTGTACAGGAGCCTCACCCTGAAAAATTTTTCAGTGCTGATAAAACTTTTAAAGAGCCTTCGCAAAGCAAGAAAGGTAATAAAGGATTTTGGACCTGATGTCGTTGTTGGTGTTGGTGGCTATGCCAGCGGACCGGTTCTGAGGCAGGCCGGAAGGATGGGAATTCCGACCCTGATTCAGGAACAGAACAGTTATGCCGGAATAACAAATAAACTTCTCGCAAAAAGAGCTTCAGTTATTTGTGTTGCATACGATGGTATGGAAAAATACTTTCCTCCTGAAAAAATAATTAAAACGGGTAATCCGGTTCGCCAGAACTTCGACGATCTTAAAAGTCTGAAGGACGAAGCGCTCTCGTTTTTCAACCTGAAAAAAGAGTTCCCGGTGATACTCATCCTGGGTGGTTCACTCGGAGCCGGAACTATTAACAATAGTCTTTCAGAAAATATAAATATTTTAAGAGACTCTGATTGCCAATGGCTATGGCAGACAGGGAAATATTACTTTGAAAATGTAAAAGCTTTGGTTGCTTTATCATTCAGCGGCAATATATCAGTGCATGGATTCATAACCCGTATGGACTACGCGTATGCTGCAGCTGATATAATTGTATCCAGGGCAGGTGCCGGTACCATTTCAGAATTATGTCTTGTCGGTAAACCTGTTATTCTGATTCCTTCTCCGAATGTTGCTGAAGATCACCAGACCCGGAATGCAGAAGCTTTATCAACCAGGGATGCCGCTATGTTAATAAAAGATAATCAAGCAATTAAAACACTTGTTGATGAAGCCATTAAACTTATTTCGGATAAAACCCGAAGAAACAGGTTCTCAGAGAACATCCTGAAAATGGCCGACAGGGATGCTGATATGAGGATTGCTGAAGAAATACTTAAGCTTACCGGAAAATGATTGAGTTCAAAAATATAGAAGGGATGTATTTTGTCGGGATCGGTGGTATCGGCATGAGCGCCCTTGCTCTTTATTTTGCTAAAGGCGGGTATACAATTGCAGGATATGACAGATCGGAAAGCGCGATAACTCTTTCATTAATTGAAAATGGTTGTGAAATTACTTATAAGGATGATTTAACTATTCTGCCTGAACTCTTTGGAAACAGTTCATATAAAAGCAGGGTTATAATAGTTTACACACCTGCTATTCCTGCCGAAAATAAAATTCTCTCATTTTTCTGGAGTAACGGATACCTGATTTATAAACGATCCGAGATCCTGGGTGAAATATCACAAAATACCGACACTCTTGCCGTTGCTGGAACACATGGCAAGACCACTGTATCTACTATGATAGCACATTTGTTGAAGCAGTCACATGTAGAGTGTTCGGCATTTCTAGGTGGTATTTCAAAGAATTACGATTCAAATCTTCTTATGGGTGATAGCAGATATACAGTTATGGAAGCTGATGAATTCGACCGTTCCTTCCACCGTCTTAAACCATTTATGGCAGTGGTAACTTCACTTGATGCAGACCATCTGGATATCTATGGAGATAAGAAAACGATGGTAAAAGCATATAATGAGTTTTGCGGAAAAATCAGAAAAGGAGGCAACCTTATTGTAAACAGGAGAATACGTAAAGAAATTGTTGTTCCTGAAGGAGTGTCGTGCTTTACATACGGACTTGATAATGATGCTGATTTCCGGTCATCTGACATAAAGAGAAGTAATGATTATTACAGTTTTAATATTAAAACACCTTCAACAACAATTGAGGATCTGCATTTTGCTTTCCCGGGTGTTATTAATATAGAAAATTTTACTGCAGCTATTGCTGTCGCGCTTATGTGTGGTGTAACAGAGCAGGAAATCAGGAAGGCTGTTTTGCTCTTCCGGGGAGTAAAGCGCAGGTTTGATATAAGGATAAACTTACCAGGTCTTGCATTTGTTGATGATTACGCTCATCATCCTGAAGAGATTAAGGCTTGCATTACTTGTGTAAAAGAATTTTTTGCCGGACGAAAAATTACAGGGATATTTCAACCACATCTTTTTTCGCGTACGCGTGACCATGCCGATGGTTTTGCTAAAATACTCGATGAGCTGGATGAAGTAATACTGTTACCAATTTATCCTGCACGTGAAAAACCTATTGATGGGGTCACTTCCGAAATGATATTCAATAGAATGAGATTGGGTAAAAAGAGGCTTCTGGAAAAAGAGGATATCCCCGGTAAACTGGAAACTGACAAACTTGATGTTCTGCTGACAATCGGAGCAGGTGATATTGATTCACTGGTTATACCTATCGAGGAAAAACTTAAAAGGGAGAGAGTGAGATGAAGAAGATTCTGAAAATACTGATAATTATCCCTGTATTATATCTTATAATGATACCGGTTTATATGGCCCGTTCCTCAAATTCTAAACCTTGTGGAGGAGTAGTTATTGATATAAGCGACTCATCTGATTATCATTTTGTTACCAGACGGCAACTATTAGATCTTGCATATGGGAACTCAGCCAGAATTGCAGGTAAACCTGTTAAAGAAGTTTCAGTCTCGGCAATTGAAGGCAGGATTAATGCATTAAGAGAATTAAAGAAGGCAGAAGCATATATTACGATCGATGGACTGGTACATATCTATGTCGAACAACGTAATCCGGTAATGAGAGTGATGCCCGACAATGGAGGAGACTATTTTATTGATGAAGACGGGGTTGTTATGAGAAAAAGAAACCTTTATAATCCACGGTTACATATTGTCGAAGGCAATGTGAATATCAGTGCCGCCATGCTGAACGGAGTAAGTGTTCTCGACACCAGCATTAAAAAATCTATTCTTAAAGACATTTATCACCTGGTTAATTATATTAATAATGACAAATTCTGGTCGGCTCAGATCGATCAGATCTATGTGGACAATAATGATGAAATTGACCTAATACCGCGTGCAGGTAATCAGCAGATACATCTTGGAACTGCTGAGAATTATGAAGGGAAACTCAGGAACCTTGCAGCTTTCTACGAAAAGGTGTTACCTGAAGTTGGATGGAATAAATATTCATTGATAAACCTTGAATTCAAAGATCAGATAGTTTGTAGAAAAAGAGATAATCAGAAATAACCATAAGTTATGAATAAAAAGGAACAGTATGTAGCAGCCATCGACATCGGAACCACAAAAATTGTGGCGATTGTCGGTAAGAAAAACGAGAATGGAAAAATTGAAATTCTCGGACTTAGTAAAGCTCTTTCAAAAGGTGTTAAGAGGGGCGTTGTTCTTAATATAGAGGAGACAGTCAATGCCATTCAGACTACCGTAGAGGATGTACAGAAAAGATCAGGGATTCTATTCTCTGAGGTCTTTGTTGGCATAGCCGGGCAACATATTAAAAGTATGAAAAACCGAGGCTATATAATGCGTGAAGCATATGATGATGAAATTCAAAAGGAGGAGGTCTTCAAGCTGATTGAAGATATGCATAAGATACATATCGACATAGGCGAAGAGATAATTCATGTTATCCCCCAGAATTTCATCGTCGATAATGAAACCGGGGTTAAGAGTCCTATCGGTATGTGCGGCAGACGTCTGGAAGCTAACTTCCATATTGTGATAGGGCAGGTCGCTGCAGCAAAAAACATCGAAAAATGTATCAGGAAAGCAAATCTGACAGTGAAGGATATGATCCTTGAGCCGCTGGCTTCTTCTGATGCAGTGCTTACCGATGACGAAAAAGAAGCCGGAGTCGTTCTGGTAGATATCGGTGGAGGAACGACTGATGTGGCTGTCTATTATGATAATATTATTCGCCATACTGCAGTTATCCCGTTTGGTGGGAATGTGGTGACTAAAGATATCAAGGAGGGTTGCGCAATCCTACAGCGACATGCGGAACAGCTTAAAATTCAATACGGTTCAGCTCTTGGGGATATTGCACCTGAAGATAAGGTTGTATCCATACCGGGTATCAGCGGACGTGAACCTAAAGAGATATCTTTTAAAAGTCTTGCTTATATTATCCAATCAAGAATGGAAGAGATTATCGATGCTGTGAATTTTGAAATACAGAATTCAGGGTATGCGGATAAACTTGCAGCAGGTGTTGTAATAACAGGTGGCGGGGCTATGCTGAAGCACCTTCCCCAGCTCATGAAGTTCAAAACTGCCATGGATGTAAGAATTGGTCTGCCGAATGAGCATCTTGCAGGAACAGCGAAAAATGAAATTAACCAACCTATGTATGCAACAAGTGTCGGGTTGATAATGCGCGGCTTTGAATATCTTGAAACCTACAAAAAGTCATTCAATGCGGGCATTATTGAAGAATTTGTCAAACCCAAAACTGTAGTTGTTGGACAACATAAGGAGGAAGAAGAAGAAAATTTTGCACCTCCTGTACAGGAAGAGGAAAAAATTCCTCTCACTGAAAAAATTAAGAGCATGCTTTCCAGGATGTTTGAGGTTGAAGATCAGTCTATCAAATGATAAATATGGTTTCTTTATAAATATATGCTGTTCATAATCAATTAAATAAATACACTATGTCAGACGATATAATGAACTTTGATCTGCCTGTAGAGAGGTCATCGATTATAAAAGTTCTCGGAATAGGTGGTGGAGGCAACAATGCCGTAAATCACATGTATGAAAAGGGCATCACGGATGTGAATTTTGTGATTTGTAATACTGACCATCAGGCTTTGTTAAAAAGCCAGGTGCCTATAAAAGTCCAGATCGGAGAATCACTTACCGAAGGCAGGGGAGCCGGAAGCAAACCGGAAATCGGCAGACAGGCGGCTATAGAAAATATAGACGATGTAATGGATGCATTATCGGGCAACACGAAAATGGTTTTCATAACAACAGGTATGGGAGGGGGTACCGGTACAGGAGCTACACCGGTCATTGCAAAAGCCTGCAAAGAAGCCGGATTCCTCACCATTGCTGTTGTAACGATCCCTTTCAAGTCAGAAGGGAAAGTGCGTATCCGGCACGCTATTGATGGAGTAACGGAACTTAAAGATTATGTTGATTCATTACTTGTGATAAATAATGAAAAGCTGAGGGAGATATACGGTAACCAACCTGTTTCAACTGCATTTGCAAAGGCTGATGACATTCTGACTATCGCCGTGAAAGGTATTGCAGAGATAATTACTGTCACTGGTTATATAAATGTAGATTTTGCTGATGTGGAAACTGTAATGAAAAACTCAGGAGTTTCCATTATGGGTATGGGTAAAGCATCCGGAGAAAACAGGGCAACAAAAGCTATTGAAAATGCACTCGCCTCACCTTTATTGAATTCGAATGATATCACCGGGGCAAAAAGCATTCTGATTAATATTTCCTCAGGGATTGGAGAACATGAGATCACGATGGATGAGCTTGGTGAAATAACAGATTATATGTATGATTCTGCCTCAGATGATGCCTTGATCATCAGGGGATTATCAAAAGATGAAAACCTTAATGAAGAAATAAGTGTGACAGTAATTGCAACTGGTTTTGAATCGAACAGTATTTTCCAGCCTTATAAACCTAAAAGACCAAGTAAGGTGGAATTACTGGCAAATAAAACTGCAATTCCCTCTAGAATAATACCCGAAACAGGCGACGATGTATTCTCAGTTCATGAAAAGGGAAAAAAATCGATCATTACCGATTTTGAAGAAGAATTGCAGGGGGTTATTGACTTCAGCCTTGAACATAATCAAGAGATGGATGAGATCAGGAACAGGAGAACAATCGAGAATGATGAAAGAAGTGAAAAACCCGAGGCAATTCTGAGAAAAGTGAAACATATGCAAAACATCCTGAAAAGGGAAGGTCTTTCAAATAAGACAATGAAGGAGAATATTGATACTTTTGAAGATGTCCCTGCATATGTCAGAAAAAATTTGTCACTAGGAGCGCCGGAGAGTGGTGCTCAAAGCAAATTGTCAAAGTTCACCTTAACATCGGATGATAATGATGAACCTGTTTTAAGGGAGAACAACGCTTATCTGAATGATAATGTGGATTAGTTTTAATCCTCTTTGTGCTAAGCGAAGTTTGTAACTTCGCCCTTGAAAACAGAGTAGTTTCAAACTGCGCAGCTATTAAAAGCGAAGTTGCAAACTTCGCTTAGCTTCCTTTGTTAACCTATACCCTTCTCTTACTGTAGTAAAAAAATTTAATTCTTTGCGCCCTTTGCGCAAACCTTTGAGTCCTTTGCGGTTAATTTTTATTCATAATGTCTATATTTGCACCTGATGATCAGACAAATTTCAATAATATTGCTTCTTGCCTTTTCTTCAGGTATATATGCCCAGAAACCAACCATCATTCCATCAAAGCCAAATACATATAAACAGGATTCTATAAAAATTCATCGATTATTAAATACAAATAAACAGGATTCTGTAAAAAAGCCAAGGATATTAAAGGAATGGACTCTTTCTGACGACTACTCTGAAGAAGTAAATATCCCGATTGACACAGTTTTTTCATTATCTGACAGGTTCAAAATAACAGACAAATATTCACCGGTTAATGCGAGTCTTGGTAATTATGGACTGCCAATATACCAGCTTAGTTTTTTTGACCGTATCACTGACCCGGATAAATTCCTTTATAGCTATTATTACCCTTTCATGCACCTCCCTTCCAATCCGGTCTTCACAAATACCCAGGTTCCTTTTACAGAACTGAACTGGAGCTTTGGCGGGCCAACACAATCAGCTGAACAGACCTTCAGGGTGAGACATTCGCAGAATGTGAACAGATTTATTAATTTCGGGATCATATTTGATATAGTTTATAGTCTTGGACTATATAATTACCAGAGGTCATCGGATAAAACATTTACTTTTTATTCCTCATATACAGGAGATAAATATAAACTCTACTTCTCAGCAGGTGTAAATAACCTGATATCATATGAGAACGGTGGTGTACAAAAAATTGCAGATCTTAACCAGGCAAATACCCTCGATGTTCAAACAAATCTGGGCGCACTTGAAGTGGCAAGCAGCACTCTCAAGAACCGCAACCTGTTACTGGTACAGCGATATACTCTCAGCAGTGATCATGTAGTAAAAAATGACAGTACTTCGCATAAACGAGCAGGATTTTTTGGATTAAGCGGTACTTTTTCACATATTTTTATACTTGAAAATAATATACACAGATATAAGGATTCTTATCCAAATTCGGGATTTTATGACACAATTTATATAACTAAAAATATCACATTTGATTCCATCTATTCGAAAAACATTAAAAATACTGTGAGGTTCGATTTTACAACTGATGAAACAAGGAAGTTCACATTAGGTGGCGGAGTAGGGATACGGAATGAAATCTCCAGGTATAGTTATATTATTCCAACTCCTTACACATTATCTGCCAAGACATCTGTATTGCATGAAACCAGTAATATTTTGGTCGGGAAATTGTATAACAACATCGGAAATAAGTTTGGTTGGCAGGCAACAGGAGAATTGTATGTGACAGGTTACAGAGCCGGTGATTTCACCCTGGACGGTGAAATTTCAAAATCATTCGACTGGAAAAAGGGGAGAGCATCATGGTTGATAACAGGTTCAATGAAGAACACACAACCTTCAATCTGGTATGACCATTGGGGCAGTAACAATTTTGAATGGGATAATAATTTTAAAAAGGAATTCCGGATCGATCTTGGATCAACATTCAGATATCCGTCCAGGAAGACTGAATTAAAGATCAATTATGCTATTATAAAGAATTATACTGATTTTGATACTACTGCTTTCCCTTCACAATATTCAGGAGGGCTTTCAATCGCTGCCATTACACTTAAAAATGAGCTGAGAGCCTGGAAATTTCATCTTGCTTCGGACGTAATTATTCAGAAAAGTTCCAATTCAAATATTCTTGACCTACCGCTTGCTACTGTTCGTTCTGCAGGATATTTTGAGACCCTTTTCAGATTTGTGAAAACCGGAGGAAAGCTATATACACAACTGGGCGTTGATGTGACTTATAATACAATATATCATCCATATGCCTATATGCCGGCGACTGGAAGATTTTACCGTCAGGAGAATATAACTGCAGGCGATTATCCTTATATTAATGTCTTTTTAAATTTTAAAATAAAAAGAACAAGACTCTTTGTAATGTTCGATCATATAAATGCCAAATTGATGGGCTACAACTATGAGATGGTTCCACTTTACCCAATGAATATCAGAATGTTACGATATGGATTTGCATGGACATTTTACGATTAAAAAAATTGTTGTATCTTTGTACCCGATTTTAAAAAGTAAATGTTTAACAAAATCACCATCTTTGATAAAAAAATCAATATTTCTATTCGCGTTATTTGTAGCAGTTTTTACCTCCTGTTCGGATCATCACTCATCTAAAAATCCAAATAAGAATATGATTTCCTATGACTTTGAATCAATAAGGGAAAGAGGAAAGTTAATTGCTATGACTGATTTTAATTCAACGGACTATTTTATTTATAAGGGAGAGCCAATGGGGTTTAATTATGAATTCCTGAAGGCATTCTCGGATTATATTAGAAATGATCTGGAATTTAATAGTGAAAATTACCTGGAACGTTCTTTCGGAGTCTCAGGTAAAATATCACAATATGATAATATGATCCGGCATTTCAGTGCCAGCATTAACTGGGACTGGAGGTTACTTGCCTCACTCATATGCCAGGAATCTCATTTTGACCCTGCTGTCGAATCATACGCCGGTGCTTTCGGGTTGATGCAGATAATGCCAGAAACAGGTAAGAATTTTGGCATTGACATTAAATCTTCCCCAGAAAATAATCTGAAGGCAGGTATTCGTTATATAGACTGGCTTCATTCAATATTCGATCCAAAGATACCCGATGAAAAGGAAAGAATTAATTTTATCCTGGCAGCGTATAACGCTGGTCCCGGTCACGTTCTTGATGCCATGAAACTTGCTGAGAAAAACGGGATGAATCCTCAGAAATGGAATGGGAATGTTGCCATATGGCTATTGAAAAAATCTGAACCTCAATACTATAATGATACCGTAGTTAAAAATGGATATTTCAGGGGAACAGAGTCAGTGAATTTTGTAAGCGAGATACTCGATAGGTTTAAGCATTACAAGAATATCATTCCCGAAGAAAAAGCCCACTCCTTCTGATAATAATAAGTAATTCATGGAGAATCATGGCTGTTGCACCCCAGATCGTGTTGCCTTTGTAATCAAAATATTTGACCTCAACCAGTTCACCTCTTATCTCAAAAGGTTTTAATTTGACTATTGAAGGATCAAGGAATTTCTTCAGATCAGCTTCAATAAGAAATAATACCTCTTCAGACTGGTGATTAAATTCAGGTTTCTCATTAGTCCAGCCTATAACTGGGGTAACAATCATATTACTCACCGGAATAAATAAAGGAGTAAGGGTACCTATGATATTTACATTGGAAGGGTCAACCCCGGTTTCTTCATAGGTTTCACGGAGAGCTGTCTGAATCACATTTTCATCTTCAGGTTCTTTCTTTCCTCCGGGGAAGCTGATTTGTCCGCCATGAACGCCATTATAATCAGGACGTTGCATGAATACAGTATGAATTGATCCATTTTGGGGATAAAGAAGTATCAATACTGCAGCTATTCGGGCATTCTTCCCGGGGAGCCTGGGGAAATTTTTTACAAATCGGTCCGAAGAAGCCATCTGCCATTGAATATCTGTTCCGGGAAGGCCCTTCAGGATTTCAATTTTTAATCTGTTTATAATGTCATTCATGTTTATAACTCCTCAAAGCTCCCAAAATATAAATTGCCCAGTTCTCCTCTTTTTTCACCCCTAAATCCCCCAAGGGGGACTTTTAGTTTTGTTTTAAGTTACTTTAAACCTCTGAGGAGGACTTAATTCTTTTATGTTTTACCCCTAAATCCCCCAAGGGGGACTTTTATGACGTTTATTAACTTATTTATTTGAACTGATATATCGTTTTATCTAATGCTTCCTTTTAACTAATAAGCCTTTGTTTGGTTCCCCTTTGGGAGAGTCAGAGGGGTAAAACAAAGGCAGAATTATTTATTCCTTATAGAATAGCATTTCTTTCGGAATTGGTAATGCCTGAATTTTTTTCTTACCATTTACTGATCCCAATGTAACGGATTCACTTCCGGTCCTCTGAAAATAATCTATCCTTATTGGATAATATCCCGGGTTAAGGGGAACAAGTTTAACAACAGGATTATCAGCTGAATGCAAGCCGTCATTATCAAATAATAACTGATTATTAAAGTATACTTTAGAGCCATCATCGGATACTATCCACAGATCATACAGATCTTTTTTTGTAATATGAAGATATCCTTCAAATTGCACACCAAAACTATCCCTCTGCAGAGCAAAATTCAAATCAAGATTCTCGGTTGTACCTGTCTTTTTTGGAGTAAGTTTTGAAAAATCCGGAACCGAATCCCAGACTCCCTCATAATAGGAATATTTAAGACCTGATTTGAGGTTTTCAACAGAAGGTTGTCCGTTCATATATTCACCTGCTGAGAAAACCCGTGTTACACCTGGAACATTTTTATAATTCGTAGAGACACCTTTCACCTTTAAAGTACAGGTTTTCTTTATCTTAATTTTCTGTTTACAAAGAGGAGAATTAATTGTTGGTTCGGTACCATCTGTTGTGTACCGGAGATTTGGATTTATATTTTGAATGAATGCATATGTAGTAGTCCCTTTAGGCAAAATACCTGCCATTGGAAAGACACTGAAATTGCCTCCGGAGTCGAAAATGTAACGTAAGCCATCATACACACTTTTAAAAGGTACGGAACCGTGATCTTCATTCGGATAAGCAACTACCTTCCACTTCAAACCTGCCGGTGCAGAGCTTTTAAGGAGTTTTTCCATGGGTGTGATACCCATATCTTTCATTCCACCACCATCACGTCCTGAAATAAAAATAGGCTTATTCCAGTTTTTAGATTTATGGAATTCATTCTGGGCACTTTTAACCTGCATCTGGTTCTTATACCAAAAACTTGGATCTATCGCGATATAAGCATCAAAAAGATCAGGATCATTTAAAAGTGCGTGCATTACAAATACTCCGCCGTACGAATGCCCTATCAACACATTAAAAGGCTCAGTCTTAAAGTTTTTATTAATATAAGGGATAAGCTCTTTTTTAAAGAATTGTACAAAATTATCTGCGCCGCCGCCGGTCGATGCAGCCTGACTTGAATCGGGAAGAAAATCATGATTNNGTGTGTTGATCACGTCCGTCAGCATCTAGAACATAAAGAACAGGGAACCTGGCATTTTTAGCATCATATCCGTCGGGTAAAAAGATGCTTATCTTACGGTTTTGTTTTAAAACATCTGATTGGAGAGAGTCCTTTTTTACTGTATATCCATCTTGTGATGAGACTTTTACAGAAATACACAATAACAGAGTCAAAAAAACAATTCTGGTTTTCATAAGGCTGGAATGAAGATTTAAGTATAAATATATCTGTAAGGGATTGATTTTAAAGGGTTCGGTTCATTTAACATAAAATAAAGACGGTTATTTTGATTTCATGTTGCATTATTTTCCATTAAATCTCCTTTTGCTACCCCAGAAAAGGGGAGTTTAAAATTTTCAGTTTAGCTCAGGATGGAATTTTAAGATTACTTCGCTGCGCTCGCAATGACCCTGTAAGTAAATTAATTTCAGAGTCATTGCGAGGAGAGAAACGACGAAGCAATCTCATTTCCCAAGTTCGATTGTGGTAGACTACTCATATCTTAGAGCTTCCACCGGATTCCTGATTGCAGTCCGCCAACACTGAACAGTTACTGTAAGCAAGGCAACAGCAAGCACAATAATGCCCGACACAGCAAATTCCCACCATCTTATCTCTGTTCTGTAAACGAAGTTTTGCAGCCATTTATGCATGAAGTACCAGGCACCCGGGCAGGCAATTAAAAAGGCAATGATAAACCAGATTATGAAATCTGAATTCAGCATAAGCAGTATGTTTAGAACATTGGCACCGGTTACTTTACGGATACCGATCTCTTTGGTGCGCCTGGCAACAAGTACCGAGGTAACAGAAAACAGACCAAGGCAGATGATTATAAGTGCAAGTACCGAGAAAAAGGCAGTAAGTTTTGCCTGAGTGAGTTCCTTATGATATATTGATTTATACAAATCACTGATAAACTCATACTGAAAGGGATAATCAGGTAACTCTTCTTCCCATATTTTCTTCAGACCAAGTATTGCCTCTTCCTTTCGGACAGAATCCACCCTGACCATAAAACAAAGATAAAAAATCGGTTTCTGAAATAACACATAAGGTTTTATTTCCTGTTTAAGTGTTGTGAAATTAAAATCGTGAACAACACCGACAACTGTACCTCCATAAAAAATATCAGGAGAATCAAACTTAATTTTTAACGGACGTCCGATAGCTTCCTCAGGTGTCCAGCCCAGGTACTTTACAGCGGTCTCGTTCAGTATATAATCTTCTTTTTTCTGTTCGGGATTGAAAGACGGAAAAGTACGGCCTGCAACAAGAGGGATATCGAAGAAGCTCAGGAAATTGTCTTCAACTGATAATACATATAATGGTTTGCCCTTATGGCTTTCATCAATTGCCGGTGATTCAACCTGGAGTGCATCGACTGTTTCGCCGGAAGGTTCTTCCATCGAAGCTGTAACACTTTTAATAAGAGGGTTTTGCAGTGCTTTGTTACGAAAGACATTGTATTTAAACCGTATTTCCCAGTTAAGTTTCTTAAAAACCAAAATATCGGAACTCATTTTCCCAAGATTGCCTGAAAGAATGAATTCCTTCTGAAGATATATTGTTGTTGCGGCTACCATCAGGATTAACGATAGACAGAACTGTAATGTCATCAGAATTCCATATGAAGAAAATCTTAATTTATCCCGATGATGAATTTCTTTAAACCCAATCACAGATTTCTGATTTCTGAGTGAATAAAGAATTACCGGAAGAGTCCCGGCCATGACTGAAAAGAAGGATATAGCAATAATAAAAGGCCAGATCCTGACTAAATCAGCAAAACCATTTAATAACAGTCTGGTGCCTGATAATGAATTTGCGAACTGACCGAACGAATCCAGGAGAATAAATGCCAGAGTCAACGCTGCTGCAACACAAACTGCTGATTCTGCAGACGATTGAGCAATAATAAGCCTGTTTTCCGAACCCATTATTCGTTGGATGCGTATCTGTTTTTGAAGCAACAACATCCTTGCCATGTTGAGGTTATAGTAATTCACCCACGAAACGATAAGCAAAACAAACGCTATAACAGCAAAAAGATATATACCGGATATATTTCCGTTTTGCTCAACCTCCCTGTCTTTATTCGAATAGAGGTGAATATCTGAAATCCTTTGCAGATATGGGGTGAATACTCTCTGATCAGTACCTTTTTCATTGTTCTTAATGAAAGCCGGTAGTTGCGCCAGGATTTCGTCAGGATTCACATTTCGTTTCAGAAGCAGGTAAACGTATGCCCATTCGGGGGATTCCTGCGGATTGACAAATGACGTAAGAACGTCGAAATGGATATGAGAATTGGAAGGTGTATCCTTCATGACCCCCTTTATAGTAAAAAGTGTCATTTTTGTTTCGTATTCCCCAGATAACAAGATGGTCCTGCCAATAGGATTATCGTTTCCGAAACACTTACCGGCAACAGATGATGATAAGACTGCTGAATATGGTTCATTCAGAATTTTTTCTGCATCGCCTGATATTAATTTAATACCGAATACTTTGAAAAAATTCGAGTCTGTAGCAAAGATCCTGTCGGAGTAAAACCTGCTCTCGCCAACCTTAAGGGCGGTATGGCGATAAGGTTCTAATCTTACCAGTTCTTCAATCTGTGGAAAAACTGCAGGTATCTGAGATACCCACTTTTCCCAGCAACGGGCAAAGTGAAGACGGGTCCCCTGGGTGCTGGTTTCAAAGGTCAGCCTGTAAGTCCTGTCTGTATCAGGTAAATACTTATCATAACTAAACTCGTTTTGTATCCAGACAATAACTGCAAATGCACAGGCAAAACAGATTGCAAGGCCGATTATATTCAGTGCGGTATAACTCGTACCCTTGATGAGGTTTCGTGTAATGAGCTTAAAGTTTAGTTTCATAGATTGAAATAGGATTGTAATTACAACTAAATCTCCTTATTTTCTCACCCCCAAACACCTCAGCCTTCAACCCCCCAAACCCCCAAATGGGGGGCTACACATGATTGAAAGTCCCCCAATTGGGGGATTTAGAGGGTAGATTACTCATATCTCAATGCCTCCACCGGGTTCCTCGTTGCAGCCCTCCAGCTTTGCCAATTTACTGTTATCAAAGCAATTCCAAATGCAATTATTCCGGCCATTAAAAAAATCCACCAGCTGAGTTCTGTTTTATAGACAAAATTCATTAACCATTTATGCATTGTGTACCACGCAACAGGAGTGGCAATTATAAATGCAACTAAAACCCAGATTATAAATTCCTTATTCAGCAAAATGAGAATTTCCGAGCTTTTTGCCCCAGCCACTCTGCGGATACCAATTTCCTTCGTACGTCGGTCGATTGAAAAGATTGCCATCCCAAGAATTCCAAGAACTGAAATTACAATTGCCAATAATGCAAAAGCAATAGTGATGTTTTTAAGCCGGGTCTCTGCCTGGTATTTTTCGTCGAGCAGATCATCAAAGAAACGGTAAGAGAATTCTCTGTTGTCCCTGTTTTTCATGTAAGTATCACGAATGTAATTAAGTGTTTCAGATGTATTCCCGGGTGCAATGCGTACATTCATTGTACTTATTTCTTCAGGATTATTTGACATGACCAATGGTTCGATAGGATAATGCAACGATCTGAAATGAAAGTCTTTCACTACCCCCACAATCACATTATCGCCGATCCGTTGTCCTATCGGATCATCGAACCCCAGCAGCTTCTCTGCAGTTTGATTTATAACTATAGGTATAGACACTGTATACTCATTCCCCTCTTTCCCGCTCTTGTTTGCTTTTTCCCCTTCTTTCCAATACGCACTGTAATCCATCTGCAGAAACTGACCTTTTGTTATTTCAAGTTTGTAGACTTTTGCAAAGTCCTCATCTACAAAATAATAATTAACCTGTAGTGTGTCAGTTCGTCCCTGGTGGCTCAGAGACAGGCCGCCATTGAAACCAACGTCTATTGGAGCATAAGTACTTGCTGAAACACTTATAACCCTGGGATTTCTCAATAATTCTTGTTTAAAATCTTTATTATCGTACCATAAACCTGTGGGAATAACAATTATGTTTTTGTCATCAATACCCAGGTTTTTATTATGTACATAATTCATCTGTTTAATAAAAAGTGATGTTGCAATAATAAAAAAGATAGCTATTGTGAATTGTACAGTCACAAGTACCCTGATAAAATTGCTTTTCGAACCGGAAATGGAACCGCCCCTGAATATACCAATAGGATTAAAGCCTGAAAGGTATAATGAAGGATAAATTCCGGCAATAATTCCAATCATAAAAGTCAACAGAAAAAGGTTAATAATTAAGCCAGGAGAAAAATTTATTATAAGCTGTTTTGATGAAATAGTATTAAACCACGGAAGGATAAACCAGACAATTACGAGTGCAGCTATGGTCGCTGCAAAAGTCTGGATAACAGATTCTGCAATAAACTGCCGGAAGATGCTTATCCTGGTGCCTCCGGTTACTTTCCTGATGCCAATTTCAACGGAACGCTCCGATGCACGTGCAACGGACAATGCTGAGAAATTTACTGAAGCCATTAAGACGATAAGGAAGGCAAGTCCTGAAAATATCCATACATATTTGTAACTGCCGGGGTTCTTATCATAAAAGTCATTCTGATAATCGGAATGGAGATGGATATCTGCAAGAGGCTGGAACATAAGTTTGTCGGTAATTTTCGAATACCTGCTGATATGATTTGATATTGCAGAAATAAATTGCTCGTCTATCTGAGCATCTTTTCTCAGTTTGATATATACCCTTACAAAACCGTTGTCTCCCCAGTTATTTGAATAAGATGAAGTCCGGTTATTCTTTTCGGAGAGCATATATCCAAAGGCGATATGGCTTTGTTCAGGAATGCGGATCACTCCGCCTACTGTATAAACTTCTTTGGAATATTTGTCGCTGATAAGTACTTTCCCTATGGCGGATTGATTCCCAAATATTTTCTTTGCAGTTTTTTCGGAAAGTACAATATTATCAGGCTTTTCAAAAGCGCTTGCAGGTGAGCCTTCAATGAATCTGAATCCTTCGAAAACCTTAAAAAAGTCTTCATCAGTCCAGCACCCTCTTTCTTCAATTTTTTCACCTCCTGATTCCGTTTGTAAAGGAGAATCTTCAGAATCGTAACTAATATAAGTGGCATATTCTATCTGTGGGTAATCCATCTTCATTGTTTTGGATACAGGACGGTAGCAGTAGGGCGACTTTATAATTTTATCACCCTGTTTTGAAAGGGTCAGAACACGGTAAATACGCTGATAATCAGGATGAAACATTTCATAACTCAGTTCATTATACACCCAGAGATAAATTAGTAAACTGGCCGCGATGCTGAAAGCAAAACCGGTGAAAGTGATGATCGAAAAAATAGGTTTTCTTGTCACGTTCCGGAGAGCAATTTTTATATAATTGTTCATAGCAGAAAAGGTATTATTTTATTATTTCTTACCCCCCAACCCCCCCAAGGGGGGGCTTTAGTTGTTTTTTAAGTTACATTAAATCTCTATAAAAGACTTTATTCTTTTATATAATTACCCCTAACTTCCCCAGGGATGACTTTTAAGACGTTCATTGATTTGATTTTTAATCTTTTTAATAATATTTTCAATATCTTTTTTTTAGCCCCATCGGGGGGGGATGGGGTAAACAATCATTTTACAATCATTATTATCATATCAGTCGGCTTTAATCCTGATGCCATCGAAATTTGTTTCTGCCGGTCTTTTTCTGAAATAAATGCATCCTTGAATTCTGCTGAGTTAACATAATCCTTCATTACTTTTCCCGAGACAAGTTTCATCATTTCTCCCTGAGGGGTTATAAAATCAGGCCAGAATGCCATACCTCCATCAAGGTCATTAGTAATACCTTCAGGTTCAACTGTAAACCCGGGTTGATGATATAATTTCCCCTCCTTTTTATCGAATAGGGCATTATAAAATTTCACGGCATTTTTCTTCCGGGTGACCGGCGCATTATAATATTGTCTATATCTGATGAATAAATAGTTGTTTGACTCATAAAGGGATTTAAGTAAATACTTGCCTGACAAATCAAAATCCGGATTGAGGCCATCCATATAATTTAATTTAAATTTTCCAAAGTCAAGAATATAAACCGGCAACAGCCGGTCGGGTGGGATCAACCTGAAAACAGTATCATTATATTCCTGTTTGATTGTTAACAAGCCTTCAAAATAGTAGTTAGATAATTCTACAGGGTACCTGTAGTCAGAATGGGTAAAGTTTACAATTCGGTCATAATCTGTAAATTGACATAGTGTATCGCCCTTATTATTGTACGACACAAGCAATGAACCTGACTTCCCTGCCTTCCATTTATCGTTTACTCCAGCCCACGTATCCTGGCTGGTACCATATATTTGAATAAAACCTTCCCACCATTGTTTTTTAGTATTTAATACGGTATCCCCCGGAAAACAATCAGGTTGTGGTACTTCAGTCTGAGGTTGAACTGAAATGTTCTTGTGGGTACTAAGTTTGTATTTCATAACCTGGCCTTTTTCTCCCGGTCCATCCTGAAAATTGGAGTAAAGGTTTCCATTTATTAAAGAGACAGGAATATTAGGCAGTACACCAAAAAAATCCTTACCTCCATACATTGCCAGCTTACTCCCCTGAAACCTTATCCCTGTTTTGTTTTTCCAGATTGTTTCCTGGTATTCTCCCTGCATATTAAATCGTGTCAAACCAAAAATTCCCTGAAAGATAATATGGTTGCCATCAGACCTGATTGTTGACATAAGTTCGTTTCGATAAAAAAAGTTATCATAAAGAAGTGATGTATCCGGAGGAGTTTGTAGTTTAACATATCTTATAGAAGAAGCTACATCTGAAAGTTTGAGTTTACGGGTATTGTTAAGTGTTCCCATAATGTCAATCTTAACAGGTGGTCTTTGTTTATCGACCGATCTGATCTCTTTTTTCCGGAAGCTACCTGAAAACTTATTCCTGGATTCTGAAGATTGCTTTTCGAGTGAAATACTATCGATTTTTCTCTTTTCTTTTTCCTGGACAAGAATTTCTTTAACTAATTCTTTTTCATTGGTCTTCAGACGATTATGATGGCAGGAGAGATTTGGGAAAAGCATTAAAAAAAGTAGTAACAGAATAGTAAATTTTTTCATTTTCGTATTTTTTGCCCCTAAATCCCCCAAGGGGGACTTTAGTTTTGTTTTGAGTTACATTAAACCTCTGAGAAGGACTTAATTCTTTTATTTTTTTACCCCTAAATCCCCCAGGGGGGACTTTTAAGACGTTTTTTAACTTTGTTTTGTCTAATTCTTCCATATTCAAATCTTTTTAATCTATTTTAGCCCCCCCTTGGGGGGATGGGGGTCAAAAAAATGGGTTAGTCACTCATAACGGAGAGCTTCAACCGGGTTCCTTGTTGCCGCCCGCCAGCTCTGCAAGCTGACTGTAAGTAATGCTATTCCCAATGCAATTATCCCTGCCAGTGCAAAAACCCACCAGCTTAATCCGGTTTTATAAGCGAAGTTCTGCAACCATTTGTGCATAGCATAAAAGGCAATAGGGCAGGCGATTATAAAAGCGACAGCTACCCATTTTACAAAGCTTTTGTTTAGCAGGACCATTACTTCTGAGACTTTAGCTCCGTTTACCTTACGGAGACCAATCTCTTTGGTTCTTCTCTCATTCATGTTCAGAGATAACCCCAAAATTCCCAGAATACACAAAAAGATCGTTATTGATGCAAACAACAAAAAGAGATTTAAGGCTTTATATTCTGATTTATAATAACCGGCGATCATGTCATTAAGAAACAAATATTGAAATGGCTGGTCGGGAAATATTTTTTTCCAGCTTTTGTCTATTTTATCTATTTCACCTGGTAGAACACCAGATCTGCCTTTCTTATTTATAGAAGAAGATTCCAGTTTAATATTCACGATACGATAAGAACCCGGATCATTAATAAAAACACATGGCCTGATTTTATCGTGCAGTGACCCGGAATGAAAATCTTCAACAACCCCCTTGATAAATGCTCCGTTTTTTCCAATCCCCGGCATCTTTAAACCAATAGCATCATTCGGATTCGTGTACCCGACCTCAGTCAGGAATTCCCTGTTTAGAATTACACTATTTGATGTGTCGCCTGAGGTAAAATTTTGTCCGGCAAGAATTGTGAAGGAATACATATTGAGATAAGAGGAGTCTATTGATTTAATTTCCGCGTCAACCTCTTTTTTTTCATTGTTTTTAAATAAGCTGAAGTTACTCCATTGTTGTGATTCGGCTGGTACAACAGAGCTGTAACTTACACCTTTTATACCGGGAACAGAAGATAATTCACCTGTAAGGGAACTGAGATTGTATTTTAGATCCCCGGGCAATCGTGCAAGTATCACATTTTCGGTATTGTATCCCAGTTCCTTATGATTAATGAAATATATTTGTTTGACGAGAAGCAGTGTGCCTATGATAACAGTCTGGGCAACAACAAATTGAAGGATAACACTCGCTTTACCAAAAACATTTTCTTTCCCATAATAACCAGAGTCGCTTTTCTTTAGAAGCGTAGATAATGATCTTAGATTCAGATTGAAAATTGAGAATATAACAGAGAGTAATCCTCCGAGAAGAAGCAGAACAAGAATAAATAGGAAAGCGGATAAACCAATCTCAGGGAGATACCCCTTTGGAATGTCAATGAACGAATAGAAGCTTTTAATAACCGGAACTGCTAATTGCAGGCTGAGAAGCAGAGCACAAAAGTTGACCACCAATGCTTCTGTAAAAAACTGAAAGAAGACAGATATTGGTTTACTGCCCAATATTAGTTTTAGAGCAATTTGTTTTCTCTGTTTAAAAGTTTCAGCTAAAAAAAAGTTGCTGTAATTGAAACATGCAATCAAATATATAAAAGTGCCAATGAGTGATATAGCCAGAAGCAAACCACCGCTTACGGTACGATTGTTGTAATTTCCGTACTCACTTTCTTTGTGAACCTGTGTGAGTGGTTGCAGTTTGAATAACCTTCTTTCAGCCATATCACCTTCTGCATGTTTGCTATAAATTTCTTTGAACTTATGTTCTATAAGTGTTGGATCATTTATTTTATTTAAAACCACATAGCATTGATAGTTGTCTGATAATGAGCCCCAGTCAGCAACTGATCCAGGATAAACTTTTTCATAAAAAGTTGGTATTGACAAAATAACCTTAAAAGGTAAATCTGTGTTTTTTGGGAAATCTTTAATTACTCCCTCAACTGTGAATTTCGTTCCAAGAACAACAATATCCTTACCAATTGGATCCTGTTTCAAAAAGAGTTTGCCTGCTGTTTCTTCTGTAATTACAGCTGTAAATGGTTTTTCCAGTACTTGTTTTCCTTCCCCTCCTAACCATTTAATCCCTTTAGTTCCATAATCGAAAATTTCAAAAAATGAAGGTTCTGTGAAAACTATACCATCATCAAGAACAAATGATTTTTTGTCGATACCATCCTTGCCGGGAATATCTATTTTCTGACCAAACAGATAGAACATGGCTACTACATTCTGCAATTCGGGGATACCTTTTTTGATCTCTCCGGGAAATGGGAAATGAACACCTGTCCTGTACTCTAATCCACCATTGGTATACTCCAGTCCGGAGGTTACCCTTACAACCCGGTATGTATTTTTGCTTTGTGAGTGGGAACTGTCAAAACTTAATTCGTAGTTAATTTTAGTATAGATAACTAAACTACTGGTCAGTCCAATTACCAGCCCGGCAAATATTATAAGTGTCGATTTATAATTTCGTAAAATTCTACGCAATGCAATTTTAAGATACTGTCCGCTCATTTATATAAGTTATTATTTAATAACCGTTTTGTTTAATTCTCACCCCTAAATCCCCCAAGGGGGACTTTGAAATCCTCCATTTTTTTAGCCCCCTTTAGGGGAATGGGGGGTAAAACCCCGGGAATTTAAGGGTAGATCACTCATACCTCAGTGCCTCCACCGGATTCCTAGTTGCTGCCCGCCAGCTCTGCCAGCTGACAGTTAATAATGCTATTACCAGCGCAATAATGCCGGCAATTGCAAATATCCACCAACTTAATTCGGTTTTATAAGCGAAATTTTCGAGCCATCTATGCAATGAGTAGTAAGCGATAGGTATAGCAACTACGAAGGCGATGGCTACCCATTTTACAAAATCTTTATTTAACATGGTCATCACCTCAGAGACGTTGGCGCCATTGATCTTTCGGATACCGATTTCTTTTGTACGCTGTTTTGCCAAGAACACAGATGTTGCTATTAATCCAAGACATGTAATTGCAATTGCCAGAATAGAAAACAACAAGATGATACGTGCTTGTCTTTTATCATTTATATAGTTTTGTTGTATTGCCTCATCTAAAAAATTATACTCAAACGGGTACTGGGGATTTAAATTATCCCATTCTGATTTGATAAATCTTAAACTTGATTTTAAATCATTATTACTTAGTTTAATCCCCATATGATATAAATTATTCTTTAAACTGACACTGATTAACACGGGTCTAATTTTTTCATGAAATGACTTAAAATGAAAATTCTCAACTACTCCCAAAACGACCTGTTCCTTATTATCCCAGGTATTTTTAAGACGTTTTCCAACAGGAGATTTCCAGCCCATCTCTTCAGCAAATGCCCTGTTTATTAATGCTCCATGATCTTCATCTGAACTAAAGTCGGAAGAGAAGTTTCGACCTTCGATGATTTTTATTTTCATAAAATCAATGAAATTGAAATCAACAAAAAAGTTTTTAGTTTGAATACCTTCTTTTGTAGGATCGTCTGGCGAACTGACTGTTGAAATATGATACTGACTGGGAGGGAAGGAGGAGGAAAATGTAATGTCCTTAATCTTAGGATTTTTTAATAACCTATCTCTGAAAGATTTTGCTGTTTCAAATGTTTTATCAATTGGGACGCTTAATATAAGGTCGGGGTTGTAACCCAAATCCGCTTGTTGTATGAAATTCATTTGTTTAAAAATACATCCTGAACTAATTATTAAAATAATAGAAATTGCAAACTGGATAAATAGGTAAATGTATGATTTAGAAAATCCTGCCATAGTTGATAAATTATGTCCCCTAAGCATGCCTAAAGCCCGGTACTTTAAAATATTATTAGAAATATATATTCCTGATAATATTGAAATTGATAAAGCAAAACAGGTAGAAATTAATAAGAAAGGAATACTATTTAAGTCCTCATTATTAAAGTAGAGATTGATATAACTATTTAATAGTGGATGAAGTACCCCGACAAGAAGTATTGCAATAATTAATGAAATGATACAAACAGTCATTGATTCAGCAATATAAAGGCCGATGATATTTGAGCTTCTAGCTCCATATATTATCCTGATACCAACATCTTTAACTCTTTTTGAAGCAATTGAAATGCTTAAACTAATATAATTTATACATGCAATTACCAGTATGCAAATTGCAATACTTAAAAAAATAAAAATAGTGCTGATATCTCCGTTTGGTCCCAGATCATCAGGTATTGATTTGGAATAAAGATGAATGTCAGAGAGTTTTTGGAGCTTTATATTTAAAATGCTTTTTCTACTTTTGTCATCTACGTGTTTTTGGGCGAAACTCTGAAATTCACTCATAAATTGCTNNACCCAATCTCCCCAATTTTCCAGACGCTTAGGTTCATAAACCAAAAAACTAAAATGAAAGTGTGAATTTACAGGAAAGTCCTGGACAACACCAGTTATTGTAAGGTGAGAATTATTGTCAAGGACAATTATTTTACCTAATGGATTTTCTTTTCCAAAATATTTTTCTGAAACTGATTTAGTGATTATTACTGTGCCAGGAAAGTTTAAGGCGCTGGTTTTATCTCCTTCAATAAAGTTGAAACTGAAAATATCAACAATAGACGGATCAGTATAAAACAGTTCATTCTCATTGAAAGTTTTGTTGTTATAAGAAATGGTATTCGGTTTCCAAAGATTATATAATCTTGCTGACTTCTCAACTCCGTTAATGTACTCTGCGCAATCAGGCCCTAACCTGTAAGTTACGCTTGAACTAAATTGCCCATTTTCAGGATTATAAGACAGAAGGCGAAAGATATGATCTTTTTTCTTATGAAAATTATCGTAACTGAGTTCGTTTTTGATGTATAAACCTATAATAATACAACTGGCGAAACCTATTGACAGACCAATAATATTAACGAAAGTAGAAAATTTTTGTCTCAAAAGTAGCTTTATTTGCTGCTTAAAGATTTTCATCAGGTTATATATTAATTACCAGCTGTTTGATGTTCATGGTTAATCGATTCATTCATACCTCAACGCCTCCACCGGGTTTCTAGTCGCTGCCCTCAGGCTTTGCCAGCTGATTGTCAACATAGCTATACCTGCGACCATCAAACCTGCCAGAACAAATATCCACAAGTTCAGATCGGTTTTATATGCAAAGCTTTCGAGCCACTTAACCATGGCGTACCAGGCAATGGGGCAGGCAATAAGAAAAGCTAAAGCTATCCATCTGATAAAGTCTTTATTTAGCATGGTAAGTATTTCGGTTACTTTTGCGCCGTTTATTTTCCGGATACCGATTTCTTTAATTCTTCTTTCAAAATAGAAAGCTATTAACCCGAACAGACCAAGGAGTGAGAGTGAAATGGCCAATAAAGCAAAAATCCCGATAATTTTTGACAAGCGTTGCTCTTCAGCATAGTTTTTGTAATAGGTTTCCCTGACATCCAGGAAACTAAACGGTGTCTCAGGAAATATTGCCTCCCAAGTATTCTTCATTAGTGCAATAGCTTGATTTTTATATTGTGGTTCTATCCTGAAAGTTAAAAAGGCCGGGAAGTTATTTTGAAGTCCGAAGCGGTATATCATTGGTGGAATAGGTTCTTTAAGAGTAGTCGGATGAATATCTTTCATCACCCCTATAACCGGGTATTTTGAATCTTCGAATGAAAGCTTTAAAAATTTGCCATCAATGTTTTTCCATCCGATTTGTTTCATGGCAGTTTCGTTTATTATAAACGATTCCTTATCTGTACTATATTGATCAGAAAAGAATCGCCCGGCAACAACATTTACACCAAAAACATTTGTGAAATTTTCATCCACTGCAGTGGATACTACAAGACATTCATCAACAGGTGCATCTATTGGGTTAACTGTAAATGAATTTTCAAAGTAATATCCAGGTATATCCTCTGTTATACTTCCGTTTGATAAACCATAACTTGCACCTTGTTTTACCAACTCGCTATTGAAGATCTTAGCTTTGTTGAATTTTTCACCTTCGTTCATTTGGGAATTCCTTAAATCAATAGCCAGCAGATTATCATTATTAAATCCCAGATTGGCATTTTTCATAAATGAAATCTGTCTAACAATGAAAAATTGTACGATAATAAGAATGATAGCAAGTGAAAACTGAAAAATGAGCAGCGCGTTATGAACACTTTTGTTAATTCTTATAAATGAGTTTTTGCTCTTGATTATTCTTGCCGGAATAACTTTTGAAAAACTAACTCCAGGGATAACTCCTGAAATAATTGCCACAATAAGAGAAATACCAATTGTAAACATCCATACAAAAATATTATTTTCCTGGCCTGCCAAGGATCTTTCGGCTAATTTCTCAAATAGTGGCAAACATATACTGCTCATAGGCATGGCCAGAAGTAACGCCACAAAAACATTTAGTAGTGATAACCAGATCTGAAGAGAAATAATATGTCGTGAACTGGCGCCAACTATACGTCGGATACCAGCATCTATATTCATTTTGAAAGCACGCGCCAGGGAAAGGTTTATATAATTAACACAGGCAATAAGAAGAATAATGAACGATATGCAGCCCAGAAGAATTATATATATATAGGATACAGCAGGTTGCCCTATTAAGGAGGTATTAAAATGCGACTTATAAAAAGGAGCGGTAAAATAAGTACTTCGTCCTTTTAAAAAATCCGGATAATACCTTGAAGGAATCTCTTTAAGGTGCCTGTTAAAATCGTCTTCTGAATATCCTTTCTGCAGTATTGCATAAGTTAGCATACCTCCGTTCCACCAGGCAACTTTAAAGTCGGGATTAATTTTCTCCCTTATTTTATCTGAGAATAAAACATCAAAATGTACAGATGAATTTAGAGGCAGGTCTCTGAAAACATGAGAAATAGTAAAATTAAAGTTGCGGTATGAAATGACTTCGCCTATCGGATTTTCATTACCAAAGATTTTTAAAGCAAACGATTTTGATATGGCAATTTTATCGGGATCATTAAGTACAGTGTGAATATCACCAAGAATTATTTTGTAATTGAAGATGTTAAAAATATCTGGTTCCACTGAAGCTCCGTTAAAACCTGAATATTCGGCATTCTTAAATTTTAATTTATTGTTTTCATAAAGGATATGCCAGATACCTGTTACATACTTTACCTCAGGAAAATCGTTTTTCAGGGTAAGAGGCAGCGGGATAGCTGAATAGGCCAGATATTTCCCCGATTTAAGATCATGTTCACAAACCTGTAAAATCTTTTTTTTGTTAGGATGAAACGCATCATATGAAAGTTCATAATGTAACAGCATGACCATAAGAACAAAAAGTGAGATTCCGATAGTCAGTCCAACTATATTTAAGATTGAATAACGGTCCGCTGCTCTGAAATATCTTACCGCTACTTTTAAACTGTTAAAGTTCATATAATTTTATTATTAGATTCAATTTTATTCAAACCTCAATATTTTCTCCCTTTTTCCCTTTCTCCTTTTCATTTTTTCTACACCCACCCCCCCTTCCTCGACAGGCTCGGAATGGGGGGCTAGTGAATTATTAAGTCCTCCATATGGGGGATTTAGGGGGTAGATTATTCATATCTTAAGGCCTCTACCGGGTTTCTAGTTGCTGCCCGCCAGCTCTGCCAGCTCACTGTCAATAAGGCAATACCAAGCGCAATAATTCCAGCCGAACCAAATATCCACCAGCTTAATTCCGTTCTATAAGCAAAGTTTTGCAACCATTTATGCATTACATACCAGTCAACAGGGCAGGCAATAACAAAAGCAATTCCGACCCATTTTACAAAGTCTTTATTCAACATCAACAGTATTTCATAGATTTTTGCTCCATTTACTTTACGTATTCCTATTTCCTTAACACGACGCTGAGAGGCAAAAATTGACATTGCCAGGATGCCCAGACAACAAATTACTATTGCACAGCCGGCTAATAAGGAGAATGTCCGGCGGAACCTGATTTCAGACTGGTACATATTCTGGATTGCCTCATCAAAAAAACTAACCTCTACCGGGAAAGATGGTGATAGGTCAGAAGCGGCTTTCTTAATATTTTCAATCGTTGCAGATAGACTTTTAAAATCATTTGTCTGAATATTTACGAGACAATATGACGGATTAGACTCATTTCTTATTGCAAGAGAAGTAATTGGCAGATTAACAGGCTTGTAATGAAAATCTTTTATAACTCCGATAATTTCGTAAGAGGCACCCATAATCATTGTCCCTCCCAATGGATTGGTTATCTTATTTTCGTGGAGGAATGTCTCATTCACAACAATTTTCTTTTTATCAGAGGAAAGATTATCGGCATACAGACGCCCTGATACCAGTTGCAGGCCTAATATTTCAAAGAATACTGCATCTGCACTGAAAAGGTCGAAACTGATTTGTTTTTTTTCTCCATTCAGTGTTAACTCGGTTTCCCTGTATTGAGTAGTATTACCAGGATAAAATTGAGAAAATGAAATCTTTTTTATAAGAGAGTTTTGATCAAGAATATTCTTAAGGACTTCTTTTTTCTGGTTAAGCTGGTCAGTCAGCTTAATGCTTATAATATTACTCTGGTCAAATCCAAGATTGTTGCTTCCGAATCTGACTTGTTTCTGTACCATGACGGTAAATGAAATAAGCACAATGGCAATTGTAAACTGTAGGGTTACAAGAACACCTCTGATAGAGATTTTGGTTGTATCCGGTCTTAGTGTGTTCTTCAGATTATCAACAGCCCTGGAGGAAGAGATCCTTAAGGCGGGAATAATACTGAAAATAACACTTAATACAATGATAATTGTCAGGGAGACAAGTAAAAATCCTGGAGAATTGATTAATTTCTGATTGTAGTGAATTCCGGTATAATTTCTAATAAATGAACTAGCCGCATTAACGATTTCGATAGCAATTATAAGAGCAGCCCAAAAAAACAGGAATGACTCGGCAATTGTATTATACAATACGGAAGACCTTGTTGCACCGATAATCTTCATTACGCCTGTCTGCTTTATTCTTTCCTTCCACTGTGATGAAGAAATGTTAATAAAATTGATCAGGGCAACCAATAGAACCAGTGTTGCTACAAGGACCAGAATACTGATTTTCCTTTTATCTCCGGTTATAAGATAATTGCTTCCTAGAATTGAAAACTTTGAAAAATAGATTTTTTTCAGTGAAGTCAGTATTGTATTCGAATAATCTTTTTGGCTTTCTGCCGGAAAAATAGACTGAATAGCTTTAGCTGTTTCCTGAGGATTAACTCCTTTTTTCAGAAGCAGGAATGTCTGGAAATCACACCATCCCCATTCCGTATATTCCCCTCCGTTCTCCTGAACAATTTTCCTGGTGGCGATTGATGTAACTGCACTGAACGAAAGGCATGAATTAGCTGACGGCTCTTCTATAACTGCGCTGATAGTAAGGTTTTTATCATTATTAAGTTTCAGAATTTTACCCATAGCCTCATCTCCACCGAAAAGTTTGTTCGAAAGCGTTTTTGTGATCACCACATTCATAGGATCTTTAAGAGCCGATCCGGGGTTACCTTCTATAAATTTATAAGTAAACAGTTTAAAGAAATCTTCATCGGCAAAAATAAGATCTGATGTTAATGGTTCTTTGTTTTCAGCCTGAAATACAGGAGCCTCCCAGGTTCCTCCGATCCTTACAGTTGATTCTACTCCTGGAACTTTCATATCAATATTTTCCTTAAGGATGCCAGGCGTGTAGAAATGATCTTCTAATCCATACAAATAGACTCTTTCTCCGTTCATATGAAATTTATCGGTGTTAAGTTCACTGTAACAATAGACGGAAAGTACAATAACCAGTGTAAAACTGATGGCTAACCCAATCAGATTGATAAGATTGGTTATAGGTTTCCGTCTGAAATTCCTGATGATTGTTTTAAAAAGATATTTCATTTTTTTTTATTGTTTTGTTAATTCATAAATGTAAGAGTCGGACTTTTATTAGCCAGATTCCGTATCTCCCGTATTTCCACCCCCAAATCCCCAAGGGGGACTTTGAAATCCTCCGGTTTTTAGCCCCCCTTGGGGGGATGGGGGGTAAAATCCATGGGATTTAGAGGGTAAATTATTCATACCTCAACGCCTCCACCGGGTTCCTTGTCGCCGCCCTCCAGCTCTGCCAGCTTACTGTAAGTAATGCTATTCCCAGAGCAGTTATGCCTGCCAGAGCAAATATCCACCAGCTAAGTTCTGTTTTGTATGCAAAAGTTTGTAACCATTTATGCATTGCATACCACGAGACCGGCATTGCAATTATAAAAGACATCACTACCCATTTAATAAATTCACTGTTAAGCATTTTTAGTATTTCGGCAACCACGGCGCCATTAACTTTCCTGATCCCTATCTCTTTAGTCCTTCTTTCTGAAAAGAAAGCTGCAAGCCCAAATAGTCCCATGCACGCAATGAGAATAGCAATCATTGAGAATATGAAAATAATCTTTCCGAATAATGCTTCTTTTTTATAGAGGTGATCATAATAGCTATCATAGAAAAAGTATTCAAAAGGACTATCCGGAGCGATGTTATTCCATTGATGTTTGATGAATGCAACCGAACCAGTAATATCGTGAGTATTAAGTTTAACTGCAAGATATTTAGGTTCCTCTTCTCTGATATAAAGAAACAGAGGTTCTATTTCTTTATGCAATGTTTTGAAATGAAAATCTCCTATTATCCCGGTTACGAACCCTTCTTTCCCATTGTAACATGAGAATCTTTTTCCTAAAGGCTTGTCCCACCCAAGTTTTTTTACTGCTGATTCATTCAGCAGATATTGAGTTCCTGAATATGGAGTAGTCGTATCACCAGGTAAATATCCCTCTCTCAGGTGAACTCCAAATGTTTTGATAAAATCCTTGTCAATTTCAAGGTATGTAATAACTATTGGAGACTGTTCACTGCTCCCGTCAAATTTTATATCAGTTATCCATTTCATTTCTCCCGGCAAATCGGAAGTAGCTCCTGCAGCGAGAATATTTGGATTAATCAGAAGATCCTGTTTGAAGGATTTTATTTTTAAAAGAATTTTTTGGTCGTTAAGAGGAATAATCATCAGCTGTTCTTTTGAGAAACCGAGATTCAGATTCCGGATGAATCTCATTTGTCGGTATACAATTAACGTAGATGATATCAGGGCAATCGAGACTCCAAATTGAAAAAGAACAAGCAATCCTTGTGTTCCAATATTTTTTTTCCTATGGATCAAAGTTTTCCTTAGGGTGTCCATCGGATTGATCCTGGTTGATATCCATCCGGACGAAAGTCCTGTTATCAGTGAAATTATCAGGAACAATAAAACTATACCGGGAATTAAATTGTTGATTTTAGTATATTCTGTAAGGTTAACTCCCACCAGTCCACCAAACCATGGAAGAAGATCCGGAACAATTACTGCAGAAACGATTACTGCTATTCCTGCCAGGATGTACGCATCCTGCAGGTAAAGAAATATCAGCTGCTTTTTCCTGGCGCCCATTATCTTCCTTATACCAAGTTCCGTTGAACGTCGGGTAATTATAGAAAATGATAGATTTATATAATTGATGCAGGCAATAACCAGAATAAGAAAAGCAATCGTACCTAGAATATATACATTTTTAATATCACCGTTCGTACCAAATTCTCCACCCATATCAGAATGAAGATGAATAGAAGTAAGTGTTTGTACATGATAAAGCTGATTATCACCAAAATCACCCCCTGAATATTCCCGTGTGCTCTCACTTACCGCTTTTTCAAATCTGTCGAAATCAGTGCCGGGATTTGTAAGCAGATATGTAAAAACTACTGTATTCATCCTGTTTTGCAGAAAATCATCCCCGATGAATGTTTTTGCGGAAGACATCGGAATAACCATGTCAAATTGAAGATGAGTATTTCCGGGAATGTTTTTCATAATTCCGGTAACAGTCAGGTCTGTTTTGCGATTATAGCGGATTATCTTTCCGATGGGATTGCTTTTTCCAAAGTATTTTTCAGCTGTTGACTCAGTTAAAACAACACTATTGGGTTGCTGTAATACCTCATTCGGATTGCCAACAACAAGAGGGAAAGTAAATACATCAAATATCGAGGAATCGGCCATTATTATTTTATCGTCAAAAAAGTTTTTATCACCTTCTGACACTAATGCTTTTGGGCTACGTGCTATCCTAACCGTTTTATTTACGTCAGAAAATTTATTTTGGAGAAAGGATGCCAGTGGAGTAGGAGTCTGAACCCATGCTACATTTGCTCCTCCCATGGTAGCCGTACTATAGACTCTGAGTATCCGGTCGGAGTTTTTATGAAAACTGTCATAGCTAAGCTCATAACTTATATAGATCAGAATAAGAGTTGTGGAGATTATTCCAAGGGTCAGACCAGCCAGGTTGACAAAAGTAAAGAGCTTTTGTTTCCTGAAATTTCTGAAAGTATACTTTATGTTACTAAAGATCATTCTATTCTTTTAATAATTAAATACTATAATGATGCCACAATTTTATTTACTTGATAAACAATGAGATAATTAAAACATATCAGACCCTTGCGTAAATATATTTTACAATAAAACGTAAAATAATTTTACAGGTTGTTGACTTTGGGTTTGGAAAGAAATAAATTTACTACTTGGCTTCAACCCCCAAACCCCCCAGGGGGGCTTTACCTCTCCCTAAATCCCTCCCTCGGAAGGGAGGGACTTAAGGAAGAGTGGATGTTTAGAGCCCCCCTTGGGGTGGTTGGGGGGTAAAAAGCAGGAAGTAAAAACAGTTTGATATTAAACATATGCAAAACCACAAAGGCAACATTCTTGTTATTGATGACAATAAAAGCATCCTCAGCGCTCTTGAGATATTGCTCTTGCCGGAATTCCACGAGATTACACTTCTTTCAAATCCAAACCAGATCCTTACTGAATTGTCTAAGAAGGATTATAACCTTGTAATACTTGACATGAATTTTAAAGCTGGAGTCAATACGGGCAATGAAGGCATTTATTGGCTTGAAAGAATCAAAGAGACCAAACCTGAAATATCTGTCGTAATGATAACTGCTTATGGTGATATTGACACAGCTGTTAAGGCTCTCAAGTCAGGAGCATCTGATTTCATTCTCAAACCATGGGACAATGAGAAATTACTTGCTACATTAAAACTTGCAATTCAGCTTAATCTTTCAAAAAAGGAAGTAACCCAGCTTAAAGAAAGAGAGACTGAACTGAAAAAAGAAATCAACCGTGACCAGAGATTCATTATCGGTTCATCACCCCAGCTTACAAGTGTACTGAACATGGTAAGGAAAGTTGCAAAGACAGATGCAAACATACTGATCACAGGAGAAAATGGTACCGGTAAAGAACTAATTGCACAGGAAATACATCGACTGTCAAACAGAGCTAATGAAGTATTGGTTAGTGTAGATATGGGTGCATTAAGCGAGACTCTGTTTGAAAGTGAGCTGTTTGGACATATGAAGGGCGCTTTTACCGATGCCCGTGAAAACCGGCAGGGCAAATTTGAAATTGCGGATAAGGGAACATTGTTTCTGGATGAAATCGGAAATCTGTCCTTCCATTTGCAGGCCAAATTGCTTGCAGTTATAGAGAATCGCCAGTTTTCACGAATTGGCTCAAACCAGCTTATACCCACCGACATACGCTTGATATGTGCAACCAACAGGAATCTTGAAAGCATGGTTCATGAAGGACTCTTCAGGGAAGATCTTCTTTACAGGATCAACACAATCCAGATTGAATTGCCACCGCTTAGAGACAGGGGGAATGATATTTTCATTCTTGCTGAATTCTTTCTGAAAAAATATGCTTATAAATACAATAAGCCAAGCTTGAAAATCAACCAACAGGCACATGAAAAACTACTTAAGTATTCATGGCCGGGTAATATCCGTGAACTTCAGCATACTATTGAAAAAGCTGTAATATTAAGTGAATCAATTGCTTTAAAGCCCGATGATCTGTATCTGCGACACTCCAGTTCGGCAAACAGCAGTAACTCTTTTGCTACCCTTGAGGAGATGGAAAAGCAGATGATACAGCAGGCCCTTGAGAAAAATAATGGTAACTTCACTGCGGCAGCTGACCAGCTGGGAATAACAAGACAGACTCTTTATAACAGATTTAAAAAATCGGGTGATGTTCAGTAAAAATCTATATTTTAATATCATATTAAGAGTATTATTAATTGTGGCACTGTCTGCCATCCTGGGTTATTTTATCGTTATTGACCGGTCATTACGCTTTTCGATTATCTGCTTTTTGTTAATAGGATTACTGACGGTCAATCTCATAACTTATCTGAATAGTACAAATAGAAATATCAGGTTCTTCTTTGATTCGGTGAGGAATGATGATTCAAACCTCTCATTTCCTGTTGAAACAAGGAATTCGGCGTTAAGAGAGTTGTATCAAAGCATGAACAGGGTGAACCACCAGATTCAGCAGCTAAAAATTGAGAACAGGCAGCAGGAACAATATTTCCGGACATTACTTGAACATCTGGCGGCCGGGATAATTACTTTTAATGATAAAGGATTCATCCTTCATGCTAATTCATCTGCAAAAAAACTGCTTTCTATAGATGTTCTTACTCATTTACAGCAGATTGAACGAAAAGACCAGAAACTCTTCGAGACAATAAACAGCATTAAGCCTTTTGAACGGAAGCTGATTGCCATTTCTGCCGAAGGAGGTGAAATACAGCTATCTCTTAAAGCTACATCATTTAAGACAAATGAGAATGAACTTGTAATTCTCTCAATCCAGGATATCAAAAACGAACTTGATGAAAAAGAGATCGAATCGTGGATGAAACTTATTAGGGTTTTAATGCATGAAATAATGAACTCCATTACACCAATAACCTCTCTTTCGGAAAGTCTTTCAAACATTTACAGTAACGGGGGAATGCCTGTTTTACCCGAACAGGTAAATGCTAAAACCATTGCCACCACCTTACAAGGGCTGAATGTTATTAAGGAACAGGGAAAAGGGCTGATGTCATTTGTTGAATCCTACAGAAAACTGACCCGGGTGCCTGAGCCGGAAAAAAAATTATTTAAAGTGACTGATCTGATGAGCCGTGTACAGATATTATATAACTCACTTGAAAAAAGCGACAGAATTAATTTGTCCGTTTCGCTGAAAAACCCTGATCTTGAGTTTTATGCAGATCAAAACCTGATTTCTCAGGTTTTAATAAATCTTATGAAAAATGCCCTGGAAGCCAATGAAAATAATACTGACGGGAAGATAAGGATTGTTGCTTCTGAAGGTATTAATAATCATCATGAAATATGCGTTATAGATAATGGCCCGGGAATTTCCGAGGAAAATATTGACGAGATTTTCGTCCCGTTTTTTACTACCCGGCAAAACGGTTCAGGTATAGGACTAAGCATTTCAAAACAGATTATGAGGGTTCATGGAGGAAACCTGAAAGTGAGATCTGTTCCGGATAAAGAAACTGTGTTCTGCCTGAGTTTCTAATCGTATCTTATCGCCTTTACCGGTGATATCCTGCTTATTAACTGGGAGGGGACAAGCAGCATAATAATTATAGCAACCATTGTACCGGCATTTAACAATAGTATATGGGCTAATTCAAGATTAACAGGCACTGTTTTAATATAATAGGATGTTGGATCGAGAGTGATTAAACCGGTTTTCAGCTGAAGATAAGCAAGTCCAATTCCGATAAAGTTACCCCAGAATAATCCCTTGGCAATCAGATAAGCAGCCTGGAAAAGAAACACTCTGCGTATAGTGATATCTTCAGCACCAAGAGATTTAAGAACACCAATCATATTCGTTTTTTCAAGAATCAGGATAAGCAATCCTGATATCATATTGAATCCTGCAACAATAAGCATCAGCAATATTATGATTATTACATTGATATCCTGAAAATTCAGCCAGTCGAAGATCTGGGGATATCTTATCCTGACATTCGTTACTTTGAACTTTGTATCTTCTTCAGTTATTTTATAGCCTATTGCATCTCTGACAGCAGAGGTCATTTCATCCAGTTTGCCGAAATCGTTAATAAACACTTCAAATCCGCTTACCTGGTCATCCCTCCATCCATTGAGCCGTTTAATATGTCCGATATCGCAGTAAACGTACATTTTATCAAATTCTTCAAGGCTGGTCTCATAAATTCCGCTGATGGTAAATTTTCTCATTCGTGGCGGATCCTGTATAAAAAGCATTGAGAACGAATCACCTGTTTTCAGCCTGAGCATATCGGAGATCTTCTTTGAAATTATCACCTTATCAGTTCGCCCGGTATCTGTGACTGTGAATACAGAACCATCTACCATATTGCTTTTGAAGTAACTCCAGTCAAAATCACTTCCTATTCCTTTTAGCACTACTCCCTGGATATCCTCATCGGTTCTTATAATCCCTGCTTTGGTTGCAAATACCTGAACATGTTCGATCCCCGGTATCTGCTTAACAGTAGGAATGAATTTCTGGGTGTCACTTATTGGAGCGGTCTCGAATGAAATATTCGAATCGAAGTTCATGATCTGAATGTGCGATCCAAAACCTACTACCTTTTCCCTTATCTGTTGTTTGAAGCCGGTAAGTATCGCGACTGCAAGAATCATAACTGCAAGACCCATGGCAATTCCGACGATGGCAATGACATTTATGGGACGTGAAAATGATGTGCCTTCACGGCGACCTTTTATGAGTCTTTGTGCTATGAAATATGGTAAATTCATCTTTTTCCTGACTCAGCAAAATTAAGAAATTTGGTCTATCTTTTGCTTTTGGTTGTTATGAATCAAGAATTAACCGCAAAGTACGCTAAGAAGGCGCAAAGATCGCAAAGCATAAATTCTGGAACAAAGTACTTTGCGACCTTGGCGCAAACCTTTGTGTCCTTTGCGGTTTAAAAAGAAAATATTAATTAACACAGGAATTTAATAGTTTTACATCAGAATAAAAATCTCTCATGAAAAGACTCCTATTCACATTTTCAATATTGATAGCTGTTGCTACATTTTCATTTTGCTTTGGAGCTAAGAAACCTCCGGTTCCCGGCGCAAATCAGATTGAATTATACAGATCCATTATTGAAGGCAAATCTGTGGCCGTTGTCGCAAACCAGACATCCATGATTAATCAGACTCATCTGGTTGATAAGCTTTTATCAATAGGCATAAATATCAAGGTAATATTTGCTCCCGAACATGGATTCAGAAATTTAGCTGATGCGGGGGAGACCATCGAAAACGGGAAAGACACTGAAACTGGCATCCCCTTAATCAGTCTCTATGGGTCGCATCTGAAACCAACCACTCAGGATCTGACAGGGATTGATGTGGTGATCTTCGATATTCAGGATGTCGGTACACGTTTCTATACTTACATCTCAACCCTGCATTATATTCTGGAAGCATGTGCAGAAAATCATGTTAAGTGTCTTATACTTGACAGACCCAATCCGAATGGTTTCTATTTTGATGGGAATGTCCTCGATACTGCTTATAGCTCATTTGTAGGAATGGATCCAGTACCGGTAGTACATGGTATGACCGTTGGAGAGTATGCAAGTATGTTAAATAGGGAGGGATGGTTGAAATATGGTTCAAAATGCGATCTGGTTGTAATTAAGTGCAGGAATTACACTCATCAAACACTTTATGAACTTCCTGTAAAACCTTCGCCTAACCTCCCAAACCAGACCTCGGTTTATCTTTATCCATCTATTTGCTTTTTCGAGGGCACTGCTATCTCATTGGGGCGCGGAACATCATTCCCGTTCCAGGTGTTCGGAAGTCCAAATCTGCCCGACAAAGGTTTCAGTTTTATTCCCGCAAGTGTTCCGGGGGCAAAAAATCCGCCACTACTTGGGGTTAAATGTTTTGGAACTGATCTCAGGGATGCAATTAAAAAGAAACTGGTGCCTAAACCTGAGCTTAATCTCGACTGGCTCATAAGTGCTTATATTGATTTCCCCCAGAAAGATAAGTTTTTTACACCTTATTTTGATGTTCTTGCCGGGGGACCGTTGTTAAGACAGCAGATACAGAAGGGGATGACTGCTGAACAGATCAGGACAACATGGAAAGAAGGGCTTACGAAATTCGCTAAGATAAGGGAGAAATATCTGCTTTATAAATGAATGACCACTGTGAATGTTATTGCCACTTTCTTCCTTTTGTTACCCCTAAATCCCCCAAATGGGGGACTTTATTTTCTCCCAGGTATTTTTTAGCCCCCCAATTGGGGGGGTGGGTGGTGAAAAACAGGGGATAATAAGTGTCTCTAAACCTTCCCCGGATAAACCTTAAGGGCCTCTTCCAATGTTTCCATCGCGTTTTTAAGATCATCGATTTTTAAGACATATGCAATGCGGACCTCATTCTTCCCGGAACCCGGAGTTGAATAGAAACCGGATGCAGGAGCAACCATAACAGTCTGATTATTATATTCAAACTCTTCAAGCAGCCATTGTGCAAACTTGTCGGCATCATCAACCGGCAGTTTGACAACCGTATAAAATGCACCTTTTGGTTTAGGGCAATAAACGCCTGGTATTTTATTCAGAGCTTCAACCATATAGTTTCTTCGCGCTGTATATTCCCTGTTGACTTCTTTAAAATAGGCATCAGGAGTATCAATAGAAGCTTCACCAACTATCTGTCCGAGACCAGGAGGAGAAAGGCGGGCCTGGGCAAATTTAAGGGCAGTGGAAATGACCTCTTTGTTCCTGGTGACCAAAGCTCCAATCCTAACACCGCATTCACTGTACCGTTTTGAAACGGAATCTAGCATAATAACATTATTAACAATACCTTCAAGATTCATTGCCGAGAAATGTTCAGCACCATCATAGCAAAACTCACGGTACGCCTCATCGGAAAAGAGGAACAGATCATGTTTCCTGACAATCTCTTTAAGATGAAGAAGTTCTTCCTTTGAATAAAGATATCCAGTGGGATTATTAGGATTACAGACAATAATTCCTTTTGTTTTTGATGTGATCTTTTTTTCAATATCCCGGATAGGAGGAAGAGCAAAATCTTCTTTTATATAAGAGGTTACTGGAACTATTTTAATCCCGGCAGTTGTTGCAAAACCATTATAATTGGCATAGAATGGTTCAGGTGTTATAACTTCTTCGCCGGGGTTAACGCACGACATAAGAGCAAAAAGTATAGCTTCTGACCCACCGGTTGTGATCAGCATTTCGGTATGGTCGATATTTATCCCTATCTTTTTATAATAAGTTGCGAGCTTACGACGATATGAGTCATTACCTGCTGAATGGCTATACTCAATTACCTTCAGATTGATAGTACGCAGTGCATTAAGTGCTACGTCAGGTGTAGGGATATCGGGTTGTCCGATATTGAGATGATATACTTTTCTCCCTTTGCGTTTTGCTTCTTCAGAATACGGAACCAGCTTCCTTATGGGTGAGGCAGGCATCAATTTGCCTTTATCGGATATCAATGGCATAATGTTAAGGTTTAAAGCTTTTATTAAAACAGATTGACAAAAGTAAATAAATTAGTACATTGAATGAATGATTTATCTTATTATTAAAATCTTGTTTAATGGTTGAAAAGTTGAAAAAGTTTAATCTCAACCTTTCAACTCCTTCAACTCCTTCAACATTTAATAATATCGTTATTTTTAATATTTTTGCAATTCTGTTTTACAAATTTAACACGAAACAACAGTAATGGATATTCCTTCGAAATACGAGCCCGGAAAAGCTGAGAACAGGTGGTACAGGTACTGGATGGAAAATGGATTTTTCAAAAGCACTCCCGACGAGAGAGAGCCATATACAATCGTTATTCCTCCACCCAATGTTACCGGGGTACTGCATATGGGCCATATGCTTAACAATACAATTCAGGATGTTCTGGTTCGCAGGGCTAGGATGCAGGGGAAAAATGCCTGCTGGGTACCGGGAACCGACCACGCCTCAATCGCTACCGAAGCTAAAGTGGTTGCAAAACTTAAGGCAGAAGGAATTGAAAAACGTGATCTTACACGGGAGGAGTTTCTGGAATATGCCTGGGAATGGACCCATAAACATGGCGGTATTATTCTCGAACAGCTAAAACGGCTGGGCGCTTCGTGTGACTGGGATCGAACACTTTTCACTATGGATGAAAAGCGGTATGACTCTGTTATAAAGGTATTTGTCGATCTTTTCAATAAAGGTCTCATTTACAGGGGTATAAGAATGGTCAACTGGGATCCTCAGGCTATGACTGCAGTCTCAGATGAAGAGGTTAATTATACTGATGAAAAATCAAAACTTTATTACGTCCGTTACAAAATAGTCGGAGAGGAGGGGTATGTTACGGTCGCAACTACACGTCCTGAAACAATACTCGGAGATACAGCCGTTTGTGCAAATCCGGATGATGAACGATATAAACATCTGAAAGGTAAGAAAGTAATAGTTCCTATGGCCAACCGGGAAGTTCCATTTATTTTTGACAACTATGTTGATCCTGAATTTGGAACGGGATGTCTTAAGATTACTCCGGCACACGATATTAATGACTACGAAATCGGCCTCAGGCATAAGTTATCATCAATTGATGTCTTCAATGAGGATGGTACAATGAGCGAAAGGGCAGGTTTATTTGTAGGTGTTGACAGGTTTAAGGCGAAAGATCTTGCTGAAAAGGAGCTTCAGAGAACAGGTAACCTGGTAAAGGTTGAAAACTACGATAATAAGATCGGACGTTCTGAGCGGACAAATTCAGTTATTGAACCAAGGCTTTCCCTTCAGTGGTTCGTAAAGATGAAGGAGTTGTCGCAACCTGCTTTGGATGCAGTTATGAACGGAGATGTTCGCATTCATCCGGCAAAGTTTAAAAACCTTTACCGGCACTGGATGGAGAATGTCCGCGATTGGTGTATCAGCCGTCAGCTTTGGTGGGGCCAAAGGATACCTGCATGGTACTACAATAATAATGAATTTGTTGTTGCTGAGAATATTGATGAGGCCCTGGAAAATGCAAGAAAGAAAAGCGGAAATGCTGCGTTGAGCCTGAAAGATCTTCAAGAGGATGAAGATGTACTTGACACATGGTTCTCATCATGGCTCTGGCCGATAACATCATTTGACGGGATCAATAATCCTGAAAATGCAGATATCAAATATTATTATCCTACAAACGATCTTATTACTGCACCCGAGATCCTTTTCTTCTGGGTTGCCCGTATGATTATTGCCGGTTATGAGTACAGGGGCCAGAAGCCATTTGACAATGTTTATCTAACAGGACTTGTCCGTGACCAGCAGAGGAGAAAAATGTCGAAATCGCTTGGTAACTCTCCTGATCCGATTGAACTCATTGAAAAATATGGTGCCGATGGAGTAAGAGTCGGGATGCTCTTATGTTCACCTGCCGGAAATGACTTGCTTTTTGAAGACAGTCTGCCGGAACAGGGACGAAATTTTGCGAATAAGATATGGAATGCATTCAGATTAGTAAAGAGCTGGAATGTTGACGGAAATATTGATCAGCCAGATTCATCAAAAGTTGCAGTAAAGTGGATGGATGAGATAATGAAGAAATCCATTAATGAAATAGATGTGGCCTTCAGAAAATTCAGAATATCAGAAGCTCTGATGATCATATACAAGTTGTTCTGGGATGAGTTCTCCGGCTGGTATCTCGAGATTATCAAACCTGAATATCAAAAGCCTATCGACAGAATTACTTTTGATGCTTCGATAGTTCTCTTTGAAAAACTTCTGAAGGTAATACATCCGTTTATGCCGTTTATTACCGAAGAGATATGGCAACTACTACTTGAAAGGAAGGAAGGAGAAAGCATTATGGTGACCCGGATGCCCGAGGCTAAAAAATTCAATAAGAAGCTGGTAACCGGTTTTGAATCTGTAAAGGAGACAATCAGCGCAGTCAGAGCAGTCAGAAAGAATAAAGATATTCCAAACAGGGAAAAAATTGAGCTTCTGATCCTGTCTGATAAAAATAGTTATGATACTGAATTTCTTCCTGTTGTAAGTAAACTCTGCAATTTATCAGAGGTACGATTTGTTTCTGAGAAGCAGGAAGGGACGGCATCATTTTTGGTAGGGACAACTGAATATTTTGTACCACTCACCGGCAAGCTGGATGTTGAAAGTGAGATTGCAAAGATGCAGGAAGAACTTAATTATAACAGGGGATTCCTGGTCAATGTCATGAAAAAGCTTGAAAATGAGCGGTTTGTAAACAATGCTCCGGCAAGCGTACTGGAATTGGAAAGGAAAAAAAAGAGCGATGCTGAATCGAAGATAAAGTCGCTGGAGGAACGGATGAAAGAGCTGGAAAGGTTGTAATATTTGCCCAATTCCTTTAATCTTCAACCCCCCAACCCCCCACTTGGGGGCTGATATACAAAACTAAAGTCCCCCATTTGAGGGATTTGGGGGGTAAAAGATCAGGGTATCAGTTTCCTTACAAAATAATTCTGATCAACCGGAATTAGTTCCCAGTCATTATTAAGGATAAGATGCCATCCCTCAGCTGAAATATGGTTTTTATCTGCTTTGAATGCTTTAGCAGTGATACGGATATACTTCAGATTATTTGATACAAGACAACCGCCCTTGTCAACCGTGAGTTTGCCCCAGTTATCCGAGACCCTCATTGAATTATACAGGGTTCCAAGAGTGTCGAGTGAGTGAATATCTTCAGGTTCAAAATCAAAATACGGACTCTCAAGTTCAAGGAATACAACCGGTTTTTCAGTGAATACTCTTATCTGGCTGTGAATATTTTCTTTGATATCTGCATCCCGTTTTACTTCTTCCTTATTAACAGCCTCAATATCATAATTTACTGCAAGGCTACCTGCCACATCTCTGCAAATTGCCGGCAATTCTATGTTATATAGTTCTTTGACTGCATTTCCAAAATCAAAATTACCTGTATCTATTTTTTTAATATCATATCCTTTATCATAAAGAAGCGAGGCATATAATGCCCCATGAATGATCCCATATGACCTTGCATAGGATTGCATTGCGTAGACCCGGTCGAGATTTTCGAAAAGCCTTGACTTGTATTCCTCAGGTGAATTGGTGCAAAGCAGAGTATAAGTAAATGTTGCAAGCCCTTCATAAGTTTCAAACTTGTTTTCATCACTGGCATACTTGTGATAAAGCTCTCTGTTGGATCCTCTGAAGATCAATGCATCCCTTATTGCCAGCTGGCGTTCTTCCCCCGTGGTATTAATTGCTTTTCGCAAAGCTTTCCACTCAAGTTTGATCCAAAGCCTTGCTTCCTTTTCATCCATATTGTTTGCATTGAAGGTTGAAGCACTAACTCCTTCATTTTCCTGAAACCGATGAAAAAGACTGTGAATCGCTCTTGTTTTTACTCTGTAATCATCATCTTCATTCGAAAAAGGTGTCATGGCAAATTGTGTTCCTCCGAATTTTACAGGAGCATTACTAAGTATGAGTTCTTTTGGATAAAGACCAACATAGACTCCATCTTTCGATTTCAGAAGACCTTCATTATCAGGCTGATTTGCTACAATTCTACGTGTGACTCTTTCTACAAACATTATAGGACCATAAAGGGATTTCCCCCATAATTTACCACTATCCCGGTTGCATATATCCTCAATCTCTTTGAAGTATCGGGATGCTTTTTCAGGTGTAAAGGAAGTCTCACTCTTTTTTCCTTTACAGCTTATAAGTATGAGGACGACTGCAAAAAATATCCATTTTTTCATTATAGCTGGTTTGTGGCTCCGAAAGTAAGGAAAAAAATAACAGAAAGTCAAACATCCACTTAAGTAGGGGTATTGAGATTTATTAATAACTTTGAAGTGTGTAAATAAGATAATTATATAGTTATAATACAATTATTATACGTTTTCGTTACGATTAATAAGGTTGGAATTAATAATTTTAATAGTCAGTACCTAAAAGTATAGTTTTTTAAAATTTGTATTTTATTCTTACAGCTAATTATAACCAGAACTAAATGATAGATCACTCAGATAATTTATCTCTTCTTTTTCGGGTAAGCAAGGTTGTGTCTAAAAGTTCTGATCTTGAGGAAGCGTTACTCCAGGTAATGGAAGAAATGGCTAAAAAATTTGGTATCCTTCAGGCTTTTTTGACAGTTCTGAATCGTAACTCATCTAAAATTTATATTGAGGTTGCTTATGGTCTGACCAAAGAACAAAAAGAACGAGGTGAATATAAAATCGGAGAAGGTATTATCGGAGAAGTGGTTAAAACCGGGGAACCGGTTATAATTCCACATATATCAGATGAACCCCGCTACCTGAATAAAACAAAATCGACCAGTAAGTTTGAAGATGAGGACTCATTTATATGTGTTCCGATTAAAGCAAAAAATCAAATTATAGGCACACTAAGTGCAAAGCTTAAATATTATTCCACCCGTTCATTTCAGAATGAATTACAGTTTCTAACCATTATGGCTTCAATGTTTGCCAGGCTGGTAAGATCGCGACAGGATAAGATTGAGGAGCTGGAAAAGCTTCATTATCAGAAGCTAAGAGAACAAGGACTTTATAGTTATAATGACCGGATCACATCACTGGTAGGTGAATCAGGGAAGATGCAGGCGGTATACGATCTGATTTCTAAAGTGGCAACGACAAAGGCAACAATCCTGATACGTGGCGAAAGTGGTGTTGGAAAAGAGCTGGTTGCCAAAGCCATCCATGATCAAAGCCAGCGTAGCAAACATCAGATGATCAAGATAAATTGCGCAGCTATACCCGAGATGCTCATTGAAAGTGAGTTATTTGGCTATGAAAAAGGCGCTTTCACCGGAGCAGATAAATTACACAAGGGTCGTTTTGAATTAGCTGAAAAAAGCAGCATCTTTCTTGACGAGATTGGCGATCTTTCTCCAAACCTGCAGGTAAAGTTGTTAAGAGTATTACAGGAAAAAGAGTTTCAGCGTCTGGGAGGAACAGAAACTATTAAAGCCGATGTCCGTATTATAACCGCTACAAACCGCGATCTGGAAGAACTTATGCTTAAGAATGAATTCCGCGAGGATTTATATTACCGGTTAAATGTCTTTCCCTTGTTTATACCACCACTCAGGGACCGGCGGGCGGATATCCCATTATTAGTAAATCATTTTATTGAAAAATATAACAAAATACATGGTCTGCAGATTAGACGCATCAGTTCAACAGCCATTGACCTGCTTATGACATATCACTGGCCTGGCAATATCAGGGAATTGGAAAATTGCATCGAACGGGCCAGTATTCTCAGCACTGATCGTGTTATCCGATCACATAATCTTCCACCTACACTTCAGAGCGCCGCTTCGACCCATTCGCGAGTTGATGGCGGTCTTGAAGCCATCCTGGAAAATGTGGAAAAACAAATGTTGATTGATGCTTTGAACCTTTCGAAAGGAAACATTACAAAAGCTGCTGAACAACTCAAACTTACCGAACGTATGATGGGACTCAGGATTAAAAAGTACCAAATAGACCCTGTAATCTTCAAAAAATACAAACGGACTGCAGGTTGATAATCCACAATAGGCTATAATACAGCAATTTACATAAATGATATCACCCGGTGATCACAATCCTACATTTTGGTAGGATTTTTTGTTCATTCTTACTTCTTTGTAGTCTTTTTATTGCCCTCAAAAAAGTATTTGATTTTTTTTCATCTTCAGAAATAGCTGTTTTTTAATAGTTTACAGTCTTTCGTTTTATTCTCCCAATTTATTATTTCCAAGAATGGCATGTATTTGGCCTTATTGTCTGGCAGATATGAAAGTACACAATATTGTATCTTTTTACCATTATGAATATATCAAAAAAGAAAGTACTAACTAATAATCAGAATGTATGAAAAAAATTGAAGCGATCATCAGAACATCAAAATTTGAAGATGTCAAGGCCCAGCTCAAAGAGATTGGCATTGATTTCTTTTCCTACTGGGATGCCTCTGGAATAGGGAATGAGCATTTACGCGGACATCATAGCTACCGTGGGACAGTCTACGATACACAATACATTTCGAGGATTTTTATTTCAATCGTGCTTCGTGACATTAATGTTAATAAAACAATCGACTGCATAGAAAAAGCCGCATACACAGGCGAGATAGGCGACGGAATGATCTTCAGTTATAATATTGAAGAATCGGTCAGGATCAGCAACAGTGCCCGCGGAGAAGCTTCAACAGCTGGTCCGGGCGATGAAAAATTAATCCATTAATAATTATTTAAAACTTATAACAATGACTAAAAAAATTATATCATTCGTCGTAGCGTTAAGTATGACCATTGGAACGGTGTGTTATGCAGATGGACCCAGGAAGCCTGATCCCAGTGGTACAAACACAGGTACAGCTACAGAAATTTCGGCAGCAACACCGGGATCACCCACAATATTGGAAGTAGCTAACCAGGTAGGGCACAACAAAGTTGCAATCAATATCATGTGGACTTTAATTACGGGTTTTTTAGTAATGTTCATGCAGGCTGGTTTTGCAATGGTTGAAACAGGTTTGACCCGTGCAAAAAACGTAGCGCATACGATGGCAATGAACTTAATGATTTATCCTCTGGGAATGCTCGGTTTCTGGGTTTGCGGTTTCGCAATCATGTTCGGAGGTGTGGGGGCAATAACTACCATGGGCGGATTTGACGGCTTGAACCATGAATTAACAATTAAAATTTTCGGTCATGCATTCGGACTTTTCGGTTCAAAAGGATTCTTTCTTAGTGGGACTTATGATGTTGCAGTATTTGCATTGTTCCTTTTCCAGATGGTCTTCATGGATACGACAGCTACTATTCCGACAGGAGCCATGGCTGAAAGGTGGAAATTCTCAGCATTTGTTTTATATGGATTAGCAGTAGGAACAATTATTTACCCTGTTTATGGAAATTGGGTATGGGGCGGTGGCTGGTTAACACAACTTGGTTCAAATTTCCACTTAGGACATGGTCATGTTGATTTTGCAGGTTCATCAGTTGTTCACTTAACCGGAGGTTTTATCGCTTTAGTCGGGGCATGGGTACTTGGCCCACGTATTGGTAAATACAATAAAAACGGATCGCCCAATGCCATTCCTGCACATAGTATACCTATGGCTGTAATTGGTACTTTTATTCTCGCCTTCGGCTGGTTCGGTTTCAACCCCGGTTCAACTCTTGCAGGTGGTGACCTCAGAATTGCAGTCGTGGCCGTCAATACCATGATTGCTTCTGCTACCGGCGCTTTTGCTGCAATGCTGTATATGTGGTGGTTTAAAACCAAAAAACCAGATGTCAGTATGATTTGTAATGGTTTGCTGGCAGGTTTAGTTGCAATTACTGCACCTTGTGCATTTGTAACTGTTGGCAGCGCAGCACTTATCGGCTTAATTGCAGGTGTGCTTGTTGTTGAATCTTCATTCTTCTTTGAAAGAAAAGCAAAGATTGACGATCCTGTTGGTGCAATTTCTGTACATGGTGTGAATGGTGCCTGGGGAGTTATTGCTCTCGGATTATTCGCAGATGGTACATACGGTGATGGATGGAATGGTGTAGCTGGTACTGTAAAAGGTTTATTCTATGGTGATTCCGGACAGTTATTAGCTGAAGTTATCGGTGTATTGGCTAACCTGATTTATGTAGGTCTGATTTCGTATATTGTTTTTAAAGTTATAGATCTGATCATAGGCAACAGGGTATCAGCAAAAACTGAATTGGATGGACTTGATCTTCCGGAAATGGGTGCAGATGGTTACTCCGGTATAAAACTGGATAAAAACACTGAAACTCCATTATCAAGATAAAGTTGGTTAGTTGGCAGTCGGGAGCGTCATTTCATTTCCCACTATAATTCGCTCCCTGACTGTCATCTTTCAATCCGAAAAGCTGTATAATTATTTATTCTAAATCAATTTATCATGAAAAAACTCTTAGTAATATGTATGGTTTTTTGTTCTTTAATCAGTGAATTGATATTTTCAACTCCATCCACTCAGATATGGATTCCTTCCACGGATTTTCAAAAGTGGAAAACAATGCATTTGGGTCTCGATAATTACATAAGGACTTCGAATATTAATGGCATTCGAGGTGCCGGCGTCTTCGATGCCGGTTTTACAACGGGTCTGTTGCCTTTCGAGAAATTTCAGGGAGAGATTGGCGTGGATTATTTGTATATGGGTGACAGCAATTATGATAACCATCCAATTTATTTCAATGCCAAAATAGGATTGCCTGAAGATGCATTGTTTAAAGGTTTTCCGGCTGTAGCTTTAGGGACTTATAACTTTGGGCTAAAAACGAATCTTACCAATTATAACATTATATACGGAGAAATTGCAAAAACAATTCCCATACTTGGCAGACTCAGCGTTGGTTATTATACTGGTAATGATAAGGTTCTCGTTGATGAGAATCTGAAGAAAGCAAATAATGGTGTTCTATTATCTTGGGATAGAACAATGACAGAAATCTCAGATAAACTTTGGCTGGCTGTCGATTATCAGGGAGGTAAGAATTATCTGTGTGCCTTAGTCGTAAAAACTAATTCATCTAACCACAAAGCTTGCCCTGACAACGGAAGAGGATCATGAAGTAAAAATCAAAGTAACGCGAAGGAAAAACAGTATCTGAAAAGACATTATTAAAAAAATCATTTTGCAAGTTGTTAGTTAGTTAAAGGGGCTGTCTCAGTTGAGGCAGCTTTTTTTTCTGCATCTTCACCCCGGGCAGCCATAATGCTTACATTCAGTTCAAATCCGATAAGTATGGCTATTGAATTGAGATATAGCCAGATAAGTATAACCATAAGTGTCCCTATGGAACCATAAAGTTTATTGTATTGACCGAAATGATTTACATATGCCGAAAATCCGAGCGATGTCAGAATGAATAATAACGTTGCAAGAGTAGACCCCGGTGAAAAAAATCTGAAACCGGTTCTTTTGGCAGGAGCAAAATAGTAAAGGAATGAAATAGCGAGAAAAAGAAGCAGAACGATCACTATCCACTTCAGGAATATCAGAAAATAAATTACAAAATGTCTTTTAACAATATGAAGTTCAACCAGCCTGTTTAATGCAATCTTCCCGAATATTACAAGAAATCCGGCATTTGAGATCAAAAAAATAACTATCAGCAGCAAAACAACTGAAATCTTTCGCTGATTCACCCACGATCTTGTTTTAAATGTGTGTGCAGATACTACGAAAGCATGGATAACTGCATGTATCCCATTAGTAGAAAAGATAACAGTGGCAATAAACATAAAAAGCAACAGGCCTTTGCTCTTGTGAGTCACAATATCAATAATAGTTGTTTGGAGGAAATTGAATGCATTAGAAGGGAGAATATTTTCAAAAAGCCTGATAAGTTCCTGCTGGAAATTTGGAATAGGAACAAACGGAATGAGAGTGAAAAGAAAAATTGAGGCAGGCAGCAATGCCATCAGAAGATTGAATGCTATTGATGAAGCCCTGGTGACTAGAACTCCTTTGCGAAACCCCTTGATTACGAAAGTTATAACCTGACTGATTGGTACACCATCAAAACCCGGAAGAACCAGTTTCCTGATTTTCTCTTTTTCATTAAAGACCGTGACTTCACTGATGTTCATTATTTAATAGCCTTAAGACTCATATCCAGACTTTTGATATGATGAGTAAGGGCACCAACAGAAATGAAATCAACCCCACATTCTGCATAAGCCCTGATCGTTGAAAGGTCGATTCCTCCCGATGATTCTGTTTCATATCTGCCTGAAATTTCTTTAACTGCCAAACGGGTTTCCTCAATGCTGAAATTGTCGAGCATAATCCGATCTACACCTCCGGATAAAAGTATTTTTCTAACATCCGCCATGGATCTGGCTTCAATCTCTATCTTCAGATTCAGATTATTCTTCTTCAGGTACTCCCTTGTTTTACTGATTGAATTATCAATTCCTCCGGCAAAATCGATATGATTGTCTTTCAGCATGATCATATCGTATAAGCCCATTCTGTGATTCATCCCTCCACCAATCCTGACAGCCTCTTTTTCAAGAAATCTAAACCCAGGAGTGGTTTTACGTGTATCAAGAATCTTGGTTTTCAACCCCTTAAGTTGTAAAGTGTATTCATGTGTGCTTGTAGCGATACCGCTCATTCTTTGCATGATATTAAGAACCAGGCGTTCTGACTTAAGAATTGATTGCTGACGGCCGGATAAGCAGAATGCTATATCTCCTGGAACCACGTTAGTCCCGTCTTTAAGAATCAGATCAAGTTTCAGATCTTTATCGATTGCTGAAAAGAGCTCCTCTGCTATCCTGATTCCTGCAAGTACTCCTTTCTCTTTAATAAGAAGTTTTGCCTTCCCGGTCGTCTCTGAAGGTATGCATGCCAGTGATGTGTGATCACCGTCTCCTAAATCCTCAGCAAGGCTATTTAAGATGAATTCCCTGAGAATTCTATTTCCCATTGTCAGATTCAATACGTATCTGATGTATTAGTAATTCCTGATCAACTTTCTTAAGAAGAAAATAAACACGGAAGTCTCCTTTCTCTGTCTTAAGATTGCCAATAGCGTATTGAGCATCATTTTTCGCACCCTGATGACGGATCGTAAAATCTTTGGTCTGGTACTCGGCAAAAAAACCTTTAAGTATGGTTTCAGCTACATCCTTTTTATAGAAATCCTCCTTATCGAGTAGAAGTAGCTCAATTGTAGAATTCATGTACTTCGATAATTCAGCTGCATTACCGGCTTTTATTGCTATTGCAATACCATCCGGTATTTTTGCCTGATCCTGAGCCTTTGCAGCAAGACTGCTTAGGGCTATTAATACTACTGGAATAATATTTACGGATTTCATATCAATTCAGTTTTAATATTGCGGACAAACAAATCAATGCACTACAAATTTAATATTAATTTGATTATGATGATCCTTCATACCTCTCTATCTATCAATTTAACCGCAGAGGTCGCAAAGCAGGAGCAAAGGATGCAAAGCAATAAATGTGTAGTATAGTTCTTTGCGATCTTTTTCTTAAAACCTTTGCGGGCTTTGCGGTTAATGGATTTACTTCATAAATAATTATTAACTTAAGTGGTTTAAAATGTTATTTTTGTGTTAGTGGTATACTTTAGTTAAAAAATAGAAGTACTAACTATGAAGATCACCTTATTGCAAACAGGAAAAACTACAGATAAGCATGTTGCAGAGTTAGTTGATCTTTATACAAACCGTATAAAAAAATACTCTGTTTTTGAGATAATAACTCTTCCTGATGTAAAGAATACAAAGAACATGCCTGTTCAGGAACAGAAGATTAAAGAGGCAAAAAAAATTATTCAGTCAATTACCGATGATGATTATATCATATTACTGGATGAGAAAGGGAAAGAGTTCCGAACGGTTGAATTTTCAGGAGCTTTGGAAAAGATGTTTTTTCTTCCAAAAAAGCGGATTGTATTTGTTATTGGAGGTCCCTGGGGCTTCTCGGAAGAGGTTTATGCCAGGGCAGATTATAAAATGTCCCTTTCAAAAATGACTTTTCCTCATCAACTGGTACGATTATTGTTTCTTGAGCAGCTGTACAGAGTGTTTTCAATCATTAAAGGAGAACCATATCATCATGAATAGGGCATGATAATTACATTATGAGAGCCAATCGTTATCCTATATTTCTTTCCATCCTGACAGTTGTGCTTATACTATTGGCGCTTGTCGCAGAATCAGTTTATTTCAGTGATTTTGAGTATCGCTTCAGAACGAAGATGTTTAACAAAACACTGGTTGGGGAAGAAACAATTATGGAAGATTGCCTCAATGCTATGAAACCTATCCTGGCAAATGTGAATCATCATGAATCGATCTCCGAAACTGACCTTTTTTCAACAGCAGAACATAACAGGATCAGTATCCTTGAATACCTTGACAATAAGCTTGTCTATTGGTCGGATAATGAGTTTGATGCACCTAAGGATTTTATTGATTCACTTTATAACAAGCCATTGGTTTTTTTACAGAATGGATGGTTCCTTACCAAAACTATTCAGGCCAGAAATGAAAAAATAATTGGCCTGCTCAGGTTACGCACAGATTATGGTTTTGAGAATAACATTATTAAAAACGGGTTTGAAAAGGAGTTCAGGATACCTGAAAAAGTAGAACTGAGTACCGACAAAGCAGCATCTGGATTTCATGTTTTTGACAAAAAAGGCGATTTCCTCTTTTCCCTCATATTCCCTGCTGTAAAGGGGAATACCTATTTTATTCTTATCCCGTTATGTTTATGGGCGGGTGCATTTGTCCTGTTTATTCTTCTTTGTTTTGAACTTGTTAAATTATTGGTTAGTAAGGGGAAAGGCCTTATTGGAATCGGTTTTTCCATCATGGTCTTTACATTAATTTACATAATTATTCTCTTCACCGGGAAACCTCTTGCTATTTTTCAGACTGAACTCTTTTCACCCTACCGGTTTTCTTTAAATAAGGTTATCCCGTCATTAGGTCACCTTTTAATGCTCGGAATTCTGGCTGCAGCTTTTTCCACAGTTCTGTTCCGTCACTTTCCGTTAAAGGAGAGAAAAGAGGGCAAGGGTATAAAAGATTATCTGTTCCTCTCTGTTTTGCTTATGGCCGGAGCTCTGATTTTATGTTTGTATCAGTGGATTTTCAGTCAGCTTATTTCAACTTCAAACATAAACTTTGAAACATATAAAGTACTGGAATTAAATATGTTCAGTTTTGCAGGATTTGCATCCGTCTTCCTGCTTCTGTTGGTTCCTGTGTTCTACTTGTTTAAGATTTTTCAGAGTATCAGGCAATTAAAGCCACGAACAGTTATCTTTTCGATAATCATTTCAACTTTTGTTCCTGCACTCTTTTTCTATAATAAACCCGGAACCATTATCCCTCTGGCAATTTTTTATATTATTCTGGTTCTGAGTATCTGGATATCAACAAAAAGAAATCTGGGTCTTTTTAGTATAACTGTAATTCTTTCTCTCGTTTCCGGGGTCTATATTCTATATTTTATTACGATCCTTTCAGACGCGAAAACAACGGAAAATCTAAAGATTCAGGCCATCTCTTTCTCAATTGAAAATGACCCTGAAGCTGAACATCTTTTACTCGATCTCTGGCCAATAATGGAAAAGGACACAACTCTTTCCAATATGATGAGGGTTAATTATTTCAATAAGGACAAATACGAAGAAATTAGAAACTATTTGCAGGATAATTATTTCACGGGATTCTGGAAAAATTATCTTTTAATTATTACCACGTGCCATAGTGATCAGCCTTTGCAAATAGGTTCAGGTAATCAAAAGTCACAAAACTGCTTTGGTTTTTTTGATGAACGTATAAAGAGGGATGGTCACAGACTGACAGGCACTAATTTTTATTTTCTTGATAATCAGGGAGGAAGGTCATATTATCTTGGCAGGTGTTACTATCATTCCGGAAAAAACAAGACAAATGGATTATTCATTGAACTTTACAGCGATGTGAATGTTTTCCAACCGGGTTATTCTGAACTGCTTCTTGATAAGAAATTCCATGGATATGAAGGGTTGAAGGACTTCTCTTTTGCCAAATATATTAATGGTGAGTTGGTACTCAGAACTCCTGAATTCCCGTATGATAAAACAGATGCTGAATATGTTGATAAATTATCAGATTACCGGATTTTCCGAACTGAGGCATATAAGCATGTATTATACAAGAATGGAAATGCTACGGTTATAATATCCAGACCCGTTCTTACGCCGGGCGATATAATCATATCCTTTGCATACCTATTCGCCTTCATACTTTTCTTTTCAAATATGATAATCCTGTTGATAAGGAGACCGGTTGTCAGGAGGGTTAATATCTTTAATTTCAGACAGAAACTGCAGCTCTCATATATTGGAATTCTCTTATTCTCATTTATACTGATAGGTATTGTTGTGGCATCTATTACAATCGGGCAATATAAGGCAAAGCATTATGAAAACATAAAGGAAAAGCTAAACTCGGTTTACCTTGAACTCGACAGTAAACTTTCAGTTGAAAAATATCTCTCACCTGACTGGAGAGGAAGTGGATATTCATCACTCAATGAGTTTCTTATACAGCTTTCCAATATTTTCAATACCGATATTAATCTTTATAATATTAACGGATTCCTTATTGCTACTTCGAGGCAGGAGATTTTTGATCGTGACCTTACCAGTGAGCGCATTAACAACATGGCATTTTTTAATCTCACACATCGTTCAGTCAGTGAATATTATCAGAAAGAAAAAATTGGCAGACTTGAGTATCTGTCAGCGTATGTTCCATTTTTTAATACTGACAATAAAGTTATTGCTTATCTTAATCTGCCCTATTTCAGGATGCAAAGTGTTCTTGCGAAGGAGATTTCAAACCTGATAGTTGTTGTTATTAATTTTACCCTTCTCCTTATCCTAATCATAATGGGCCTTGCTGTCTTTATAAGCGGCCGGCTGACCTCACCGCTCACGATGCTCAGTAAGGGTTTGGCTACTGTAGGGGTGGGGAAGAAAAGTGAACATCTTACTTATGCAGGAAATGATGAAATCGGAGAGCTTGTCAACCAGTATAACAGAATGGTAGATGAGATTGAGGAGAGCACACATAAACTTGCTAACTCCGAAAGGGAATATGCATGGAGAGAGATGGCCAAGCAGATTGCTCATGAGATAAAGAATCCGCTAACTCCAATGAAATTGAATGTACAACAGCTTTTTAAATCGTGGAATGATAAAATCGAGGGGTTTGATAAGCTTCTTGAACGTTTTACCAGGAATCAGATCGAATACATCGATGATCTTTCGTCAATTGCATCTGCTTTCTCGGCTTTTGCCAAAATGCCGGTAACCACACCTGTCGAGGTTGACATCCTCGACCAGATAAGGATAACTCTCGAACTGTTTAAAAATACCGGTAATATTACATTCAGAGTGCATTGGCCGCGGGAAAGTAAAATAATAATTTACGCTGATAAAGAACAGCTTAACGGGGTTTTCTCAAATCTTATCAAGAATGGGATACAATCAATTCCTTCTGGACGAGATGGGCTCATAATGTTAAATCTAGAAGTAAAAAGCGACAAAATTGTTGTTTCAATATCTGATAATGGATCAGGTATACCCCCAGATTTACGGAAGAATCTTTTCACACCCAATTTTACTACCAAGTCGTCGGGGATGGGGTTGGGGTTATCAATAGCAAAGAAATATATTGAAAGTGCAAACGGCAGGATATGGTTTGAATCAGAGGTAGATAATGGCTCAGTTTTTTATTTTGAGTTGCCGGTTATGTACACTGTTGAAAAACCAGGTGCCTGAAGTGCTTATAGTTGGAAAAGTTAAATACCCGCCTTTATTTGGAACATCAGCAATTTGACCAACATTGGTTCAGTTTAAGTAATTGTCAGTAAAAATATTCAGGATAATAGTTATATTAGCGGTTCTGATCTATGAATGATGACCGGCAATTTTTTGCACAATAGCAAGAGACTTATACTATGTTTGCTGATACTTGGTTTTAGCAGTATCGCTATATTCTCTCAAAAAAAGCTTTCAGGAAACCTTAATCAACCAGCAGCCCATGTAGTTAGCATACCAGCAAGTGACAGAGTTATTGTTGATGATGTAACCGGTTTTAGTGCACCCGATACCATTCTGTTTATTCAGATGCAAGGTGTTGGGATCACCACGCCAACCACTGGTTACGGTTTTATTCAAAGTATTTTTGGGCAACCCGGATTACATGAATTAATGATTATTCAATCTGTCAATGGAGCTACAAACGAAATTGTTTTCCGAAATAATCTTCTTAATACCTATGACCCAAAGGGTAGCATTCAGATAGTAAGAGTGCCTTATTACAACAATGCAACTGTAACAGGCAAACTTTTTTGTAACCCATGGAACAGCACTACAAAAAAAGGAGGTGTTCTTGCTCTTGTTATTGGAAGAACGCTGACTCTGAATGCAGATATTGATGTATCAAAATTAGGATTTACCGGAGGTAAGGATACGATTGGAATTGGCAGATGTGCCTATACACCTCCCACAACTCTACTTGACTACTATCCATGGAGTTTTACTAATGCGGGATTCAAAGGAGAAGGTATTGCAATTCATGATGACTTTGGAACCCTTCTTGCACCATTACATATGAAAGGTCAGGGTCCGAATTTTACTAGTGGAGGTGGAGGCAACGGACGGTTCTCCGGTGGCGGAGGAGGATCAAATCATGGAGCCGGTGGAACAGGTGGATCTGAAGATAACTCATGTACCCTTCGAAACCCGGGTGGTTCGGGTGGATGGGCATCTGAACAACTTTCTTTTCCTTCATTTATTAACCGAATTTTTCTTGGTGGTGGGGGAGGTGCATCTACTTCTCTTACAGGTCTTTCACCTTCTGGTGGCAATGGAGGAGGAATCGTTATAATTGTATCTGATACTATAATTGGTAAAGGAGGTAATATACTTACCAACGGAGGTGATGGAGGTACTGCTGTTCTTAATGGAGGTTCCGGAGGTGGAGGTGGCGGAGGGTCAATAGCACTTTCATTGCATAGTTATGGATCAACGCCTTTGACGTTCTCTGCATTGGGAGGAAAGGGAGGTGACAATCCTGGTGCTTTTGGCGAAGGAGGAGGTGGTGGAGGTGGATTTTTATATGTCAGTACTAACACAACAGGAAATATTACTTCAGTTCTGAATGGAGGTCTTCCGGGTAATGATCCTTTTTCTTCTGCAGCTGCAGGGGGTACAGGCGAACAAAGAACAGGCTTTAAAGCAGTTTTGAACGGATTCTTGTTCAACTCAATCAGTTCTTCTGTTACAGGTAATCAGATCGATTCTGTTTGTTCAAACATGATACCTCCAAAATTAAAAGGGACTTTTCCTGTCGGCGGAACAGGCCCTTATGCATACCTCTGGGAGAAAAGCTATAATCAGGTTACCTGGATACCTCTAACCAGTGATCCCGATCCTACTAACTACACACCAACCCTGATTGAAACAGCTACAGTCTGGTTCAGGAGAACCATTACGGACTCTTCTCCTACACCGCTGGTTGATATTAGTAAATCTGTAAAAATCATTGTCCAACCGGCAATTACAGCAAATAACATCGGATTAGACACAACCATTTGTCACGGCCAGAATCCTCTTCCTATTGGCTCAGTTCCGGTTAATTCAACACCATCAAATGGCAATGGGATCTATAGGTATAAATGGCTTCAAAATCTGACTAATAGCAGCTGGGACACTTTACAGGTTGCTGCAGGATCGGTAATTAATGGGAAAGGCTACGATCCCCCTCCTCTTACACAAACAACTTATTACAAACGATATGTTCAGTCCGGCCGTTGTATTGATTACAGTGCTACTGTAACCGTAAGTGTTCTACCCAATATTACCGGGAACTCCACCATTCGGTCCGATTCAGTGATTTGTGAGGGAAGCATTTTTTCTAATCTTGCTGCTACTGCTCCCGGAGGAGGTAATCTGTCATATACTTACTTATGGCAGGATAGCATTAGTTCATGGAATCCGGCATCTGGAATTAGCATAAATACAAATAGTACATATACTGTGGATACATCAAAATTCCTGATTGCAAATAATGAAAAAAGATATTTCAGAAGAGTAGTATTTTCAGGACCATTAAATACCTGCCAGAGTAAGAGTGTCCCGATTCTTTTAACACGATATCATAAAATTAAAAATAATTCAATAAAGACTGATCAAACCATATGTTCAGGAGATGTTCCTCTGACTTTGACAGGAGTAACCATTTCCCCAACTGGTGGATCCGGAACTTACTCGTTTCTGTGGGAGCAGAGTCCGAATGGAATTGCTGTCTGGACAAATGGGATTGGTGTTAATAATTCCGGTGATTATGGGACTCAGGCCCTGACTGCATCTACATGGTACAGAAGAACTGTTTACTCGGGAGTATTCAAAGCATTGCCGGTTTGTACTGATACAAGCCCTCCTGTCGCAATAACTGTACAGCCTTCAATAATAAATAATTCAATATCAATTCTGGGTTCCGGACCTGATACAACTATATGTAACGGACAAAAGCCAAATCTTCTGGAAAGAATTGGACCCGCTCTTGGCGGAGGCAATGGTACTCTTTTTACTTATCAATGGGTGGCTTCATCTACAGCAACAGGTTCCTATACTGATATATCCGGAGCTGTTGGTTCAACATTTATAGAATCGGCACTTATATCTACAAAGTATTATAAATTGAAGGTTGCTTCAGGTAAATGTTCCTCTGAAAGCAATATTATTAATGTCAATGTTCTTGCTGCGATATCAGGATTTAATATTGAAAAGGACCAATCAATTTGCAAGGATCAGCCATTATCTTCTATCAATAGTGTAGCTCCGGGTCCTTCGGGAGGTGATGGCAATTTCAGATATAAATGGCAGCAGAATATTGCAAACGCAGGATGGACAAATATCCCCTCTAATAGTACATCTTCAAGCTACTCAAAATCGTCTATAAGTGATCCTGCTCAATACAGGCGATATATTTATTCAGGGTTACTGGATTGTTGTAAAGATACTTCAAATATTGTAAGTATATCAATCCTGCCACTTCCGGGCAATCCTTATGCCGGACCAGATACTATTATCTATTCAATTGAGAAAATTTACCATATGAAAGCTGCTGCTCCCCTGACAGGAGAAACAGGAGCGTGGACCACAATCATCGGAGATGGTAAACCAGATGATAATTCGAATAATACTATTGTCAGGAATCTGTCAACAGGGAATAATTCCTTTTTATGGACAGTTACCAAAGGAACCTGTACTCTTGATACCACAGTGTATATAACTTTAAGAGAAGATTTCATACCCCAGGGATTTTCGCCAAACAATGATTTAATAAATGATGTTTTTAAGATTGAGGGATTAAACCAAAAGGACCAGACAATTCAACTGAGCATCGTTAATGGAGCAGGGACAGAAGTCTTTTCAACTTATAGTGTAAATGGAGACGTTTCGAAATGGAAAGACTGGGATGGCAAGAACTCAGAGGGAGCTGATCTTTCAGAAGGCACTTATTACTATTTGCTTAAAATAACATCAAATAAAGGTCAGGTTTTCAGGAAAAGTGGTTTTATTGTTCTTAAAAGATATTGATGTCAATGTTTTATATACGGATCTATGGTGATCTTCTACGAATGAATAAGATAAAGTTAATATTCTTCTTTTTCTTTTTATCCGTGTTCACTAGTGTTCCCGGACAGGCGATTCCAGATTCTACGGGGGTCAGTCTGGGATATCCTGTTTATAGCCAGTATCTTCAGAACGGCCTGTTGATCAATCCCGCCTATGCCGGTTCGCGTGGCGCTTTGAGTGCTTTTCTATCATACAGGATGCAATGGATGGGCATACCTGATGCTCCTGTTTTTCAGTCGGTTTCACTAAATGCACCGATGAAAAACGACAAAGTGGGTCTGGGCTTTATGGCGCAGTTCATGCAATTCGGATTTACTAAATCGCAGAGCATCTATGCAAGTTATGCTTATCGTATAAGCCTTGGAAATGGGAAGCTTTCCTTTGGACTTAAAGGAGGTTTCGACCGGTCAAACACCGATTATTCAGGTATACTTACAACTACTAAGAATGATCCGGTATTCACTACAAATGACAAACCATATTTTCTTCCCAACTTTGGTGCCGGGGTATACTATTTCAGCGATAAATTATTTGGAGGAATTTCTATTCCTGCTTTTTTGAGCTATAAAAAAAATACAACAACAAGTTCAGTTGAGGCACATCATAGTATTAATGATTATGATTTTATCTTTTCTGGCGGGGGTCTTATAATAATTTCTCAGGCACTCAAGTTTAAACCCTCGCTATTGATTGATTATTCTCTGGATAAGACAAAAAAGCTTACTCAGCTAGATATAAACGGAAATTTTATTCTGGGGGATCTTATCTGGCTGGGTGGCTCATGGAGGACCTCAGAACAGGTTGTTGTAGGTATTGTTCAGGTTCAGCTTAATCCCCAACTTATGTTTGGTTTCTCCTATGATTATCCGGTTGGAAGGATGAGCACATATTCAAAAGGATCTACAGAATTTATTCTGCGATACGAATTCGGTTATAAAATAAGCGCATCTAATCCAAGGTACTTTTAATAATGGGGAAGAGGGTTTTATATATCATAACAATAGTTATACCTGTACTCTTCGTTTCCTTACAGACAAAAGCACAGCAACCTTCTGTATATGAGATTAAAAGAATGTCATTTAATATAGATGGATTCAGCAATATTGCTCCTGTAATAGTCAAAGATGGCATAATGTTCTGTTCCGACAGGCGATTCAGTGCACTTACAGATCGTACCGGTTTTGATGGTCGCCGACTTTATAATATTTACCTTGCAGAAAAAAAAGACACCTCAGAATTCAGGAAACCCAGAGTTCTAAAAAGTGAGCGGAATAATAAATTCAATAATGGTCCATTATGCTTTGCTCCGGATGGTAAGACAGTTTATTTTACGAGTGAAGTTGAAACAGGGAAAATGGCGGATAATAAAAATTTCAAGAATCATAGCGGAATATTTATTGCTGAACTTTCTGGCACTAACCTGGTATCTCTTCGACCTTTTAAATACAATGATCCGAAGTTTGATATTGGTCAACCTTCAATAAGCAAAGACGGGAAATACATTTTTTTTGCATCTGATATGCCGGGAGGCAATGGAGGATCAGATCTGTACTATTGTGAATTAATTAATGGTGAATGGGCCACACCTGTCAATCTTGGGCCAAAAGTGAACTCGGCAGGAGCTGAAAACTATCCCTTTATGCACACATCAGGTAAATTATATTTTTCATCCGACAGGCCTGGTGGTATTGGCAAACTTGATGTTTATTTTACCTCTTTAATCAATGGTTTCTGGGACGACCCTGTTCTTCTGCCTGAACCAATCAATTCAACATCTGATGATTTTGCTTTTGTCGCTGAGACCAATCTTCAGAAAGGTTATTTTTCCTCAAATCGCCGACGGGAAGATGATATCTATGAATTCACTTCAACTATAATAAGAAAAGCATCGTGCGACACATTAACTGAGAACAACTACTGTTATCGCTTCTTTGAAGAAAATGCAATAAAATATGATACAATGCCTTTCCGTTATGAATGGAATTTTGGCGACGGAAACAAGGCTACCGGTCCAGATGTTGTTCATTGTTTTAAAGGTCCGGGAACATATATGGTTCAACTTGATGTGGTGAATCTTGTTACCAAAGAGGTTACTTACAATGAAAAATCCGAGACTATCGCAGTTACAGAAATTGAACAGCCCTATATCTCAGCGCCTGACAGGATTGGCGCAAATCAAAAGATTACTTTAAACGCTGACAGCACTAATCTTCCCGGTTGGAAAATATCACAATACTACTGGAACTTCGGGGACGAAACAATTGCTGTCGGGAAAGCCGTTGACAAGAGTTATAGTAAACCCGGAACTTACAATATTCAGCTTATTATATCTGCACAACAGGAACCTGGAGCGAATGTAAAGGAGGCATGTATATCAAAAAATATTATTGTTTTACCTAAGCCTTGATACTGAAAATAACTAATTTTGGCGTTAATGAAATTTAAAAAATCAATATATAAAATACTTCTTCTCATTTTTTTACTTGGATTTCCGATGTTTGCCAGCTTATCCGGACAACCTGTCCCGGGGAAAGATGAAAATATCCCATTCCTGGTGACTTTTGGGAAAGATGGTAAGACATCGTGGGGTGACGATGATTTTTACCAGATATTTTTCTTTAGTATTCTGAAGGATTATTCTAAACCGTTATACATAAGAGTTTTTGACCCTGATTGCGGTGGGGAATATGATGAGATTCAGGGCGAATTTGATACTAAAACAAAGTTCTCGGTTTATGGAGGAAAAGGTGTGGATCCTGAAAAAAATGAAGAATCCAGGGGCCTGTTGAAAGGATTAAATTACAAGTCGGGTAACTTATTGGCATCCAAAGTTTTTGGCAATGATGCAAAATATGATAATAAGTATTATACATTCGGACCGTTTAATCCTGCCGAGGGAGATTTTAATACAAAATGGAACAGTTATATATTCAAAATTGTGTGCGAAGGAATAAGTGGTGACGATGGGAATCTTTACCGGTACTTTCTGAGCAGCGATCCTGATAATAATATTCCGATAGAAGGTGCAAATGCATTTACATACGCATATCATTTCAGGATGTGGAATGATTTTAAAAGTGTTTCACACATATATCCATATATAGATACCGGTGTAGTGTATATCAAGCAACATAATTTTGACTGGGATGATGATGGTAATGTTTTGGTGGTTTCAAGATACAAACAAGGAATATCGGTTCCTATATCAGGTGAGGATAACTGGGTCTTTTCCAATATCCCGATCGAACCCCAGGAAGTGGGATCTTCTCTCGACTTTCAGTTTCATAAAAGACAGGGCGAACTGGTTAAAAATAATAACGTGGTAATTACACTTGAAAACCAGCGTGGTGATGCTGTAAAGTTCTTTAGTTCACCGATTGGAGGAGTACCGGTTTACCAGCCCAAAGTAGTTTACGAGAAAGTTAAGCCCAAAAAATAAGTTAAGCCTGAAATGAGATTTAATATCAATTTTAAAATATTAATCAGTACCATCGGGTTCTTATTTTTATTTTCATCATTATCAAGTGGTCAGACTTACAGTTTCATGAATTATGGACCTGAAAGGAATAACATTAATGGTTTTGTATATACTATTATTCAGTCAAATGATGGGTTCATATGGGTCGGAACTGCAAACGGACTGACCCGGTTCGATGGTAATATGTTTTTCCCGGTCCAGTATCCTGATTCCTCAGCCGGCCGGTACCCTACAAAAAGCCTTAAAGATAAACAGGGAACACTCTGGTTCGGATGCAGTGACGGAGCAGTTCTATATGCAAAGGACAATAAACTGATCCCGGTTCCTATTTCAAATACAAAGAGCATAAGTGAACTTCTTGAAGGACCCGATGGCATGATTTATGTAATTCCTCAGGGAAAAGCAGTTTTTTCAATTAATCCGGTGAAACCGGAAGAAATACATCAGTACTCTCTCGCCATTGATCCTGCATTATATTCTGCTGCTTTTACCAATTCAGGAAATTTACTGATCGGTACGCAGGAGAATCTTTTGATTTGCAGGCTGGAGAAAGATTCAATTTCAGTAATTAAAGTAATTGAAGGACTTGACTCTTATGGTGTTACTTCGATACATAAGACAGGTGACGGTTCCAGATTTATTATCGGAACTGATGACTATGGATTATTCCAATTGAAAATATCCGGGACAGATGACGACTTGTTGCGTCTCCCCGACCATCCCGAATTCAATTCACTGAAAGTTCAATCTGTAACAGAAGGTTCAGAAGGATCAATATGGGTTTCCACTTCCGGTTCAGGTGTAATTCAGTTTGATATGACTGCTAATTATGAAAAGGTGAAATCAGTAAAATCCTTTGATATTAACTCGGGGCTGGCTGGTAATAATGTAAAAACTGTATTTCAGGATATTGAGGGGAATTATTGGTTTGGATTAATTGGTGAAGGAATTTCCATGCTGGCATCCAATTCTTTAGGATATTATTCACCCGGGAAGAATCCACAGGAAAACAATATTCTATATATAAAAAATATTGATAACAATTATATTCTTGGCACACCAACCGGCTTCCATATTTTTGACCCCGTTACCGGGAAGTCTCTTTCCTTCACAGATCTTACCAGTCGTTTAGGACGTGCAGAGATAAAATCATTTTATCTTGATAATGATAAAAACCTTTGGATAGGAACCGGAGGAAATGGCTTGTTTGTCAGAGATAATACCGGATCAGTAAGACAATTTTATAGGTCAGGTGATTCGGGGGCCGATGATATCAAAGATATTGAAATGGACAGTAAGAATATCTGGCTGGCAACAATTAATGGTGTTATTGTTCTGGATAAGAAAGGGAACATCGAGAAGAAATTTGATATTAATAACGGACTTCCTCATAATAGTATTAATAAAATATTACTTACCAGTGAAGGTGTAACTTATATTGGCACGGAGAGTGATAAATTATATAAAATTGATCGCGATTTTAATATTTCGACAGGAAATGCCACTATGTCCGGAAGCACAAGAAACAGGATACTCTCCTTTTCGCAAGCCAGAAATGGCGCAATCTGGGCTGCAACTGAAGGAAATGGGATATTCAAATTTCATCATGACTCAGTTTCTTCGATTACCAGGGCAAATGATTTGATGTCGAATTACTGTTACAGTATTCTGGCTGATGATAAAAACAATATATGGGTTGGTCATAATAAAGGGTTTTCAAGGGTTAATTCCAATACCGGAACTGTCAGGATTTTTGGGACTGATTTTGCAAAAGCCGGAGAATGTAATGCAGGCGGTATGTTTGAATCAGCCGATGAAAAAATCTTTATCGGAACAACAGAAGGTTTAATAATTTATGACCTCTTAAAGGACAGGAAGAGAGTGATCGGTCCATTTAATAACATTAATATTATAGAGATAAATGATGTGCCATATCCCTATCAACCATCATTTGTACTACCCTATAATAAGTATAAAATCAAAATTTATTATTCAGGTATTAACTTCAGTGCGCCTGAGAAAGTTTATTACAGTACATTCCTCGAAAACTTTGATCTTGACTGGAGTAAGATGAATACTTCGAGAGAAGCATTGTACAGTCTCAGTGACGGAAAATACAAATTTAGTCTTATATCTGTAAATGAAGATGGTTTATCGCAGGGAAATCCTGTGTCATTAAGTCTATTAATCAAAAAGCCTTTATATAGAACCTGGTGGGCGATCTTGTTAGAAATAGCTGTTTTATTGGGAGTTGTAGTTTTGATAATACGGGAAAGGGATAAATCGCAGAAGAAGATTCAGGAATACCTGGAAAAAGAACTTGAGGCAAGAACAAGTGTTGTTATGAAACAGAAAGGAGAAATCGAACTTCAGAACATTGAGATCACCGATAGTATAAACTATGCCAAGCGAATACAAACAAGCATCTTACCTGATATTAACAAACTTAAAGAGACATTTAAGGATGCATTTATCCTGTTCCACCCAAGGGATATCGTGAGTGGTGATTTTTACTGGTTCGATAAACTTGAAGAAGACAAATTTATTTTGGTATGCGCCGATTCTACAGGGCATGGGGTCCCGGGTGCATTTATGTCGATGATTGGCTCCACTCTTCTTCAGGATATCGTTACCAGAAAGAGAATTTCAAAGCCCTCCGAAATTCTTAGCCTTCTTGATAAACAGATCTTTTCCACACTTAACCAGAATGTGGAACTAGGTGTCTCAAACGATGGTATGGATATGGTGGTTTGTGAGTTTAGTATTTCAACACGACATATCAGGTTCGCTTCAGCTATGCGTCCCGTTATTCTTGTCCTCGATGGGGAACCATTTTATATTAAAGGCAACAGATCATCAGTGGGAGGTGAATCGGTGATTGAGAAGTTCTTCGATGATCAGGAGTATTACCTTAAAGAAGGAGATACTATTTACCTATTTTCCGACGGACTTCCCGACCAGTTTGGAGGACCAGATGGCAAAAAGATGAAAATAGCCAGGTTAAAACGTAGGATCGAGCAGATATCAAAACTGCCGATGGAAGAGCAAAAAAAGGCTATGGCGAAATTTTACTTCGATTGGAAAGGTTCCTACGACCAGGTTGATGACGTCCTACTGATGGGAGTGAAAGTCTGAAAAGATTATTTATAAGTCTTATTTACAGAAATCACAATTTCGCTTGTAGACTCAACATTGCTCACATTCAGGGCCCTGTCTTTAATATAAAAATCATATCTGATAGTATCTGTTGGAGAATAAAACAGATAAAGAAAAGTTACGGAAATTGTCCCTTTCAGTATTTTATTCTGCCCTAACCTTTCCATGTAAGGGATCCTGTATGACGAGGGTTTCAATGGATCATTATCTGGGGCAGGCAACATAACTCCTCCCTCTTTCCTGAATAGTGTTAAAAATAAATTTGTAGAATCAGTATCGCCACTGGTAGGAGCATTAAGCCCAAGGTCGCCATCGCCGTCTTCGAAATGGAACTTTAGTTTTCCGGCTTTTGAATTATTGCCCAGAATATCTAATGTATCAAAAATGGTAAAGCTGGTAAATTCAATATGAGGAACCGCTGGTAGTCGTTCGACCTTCCGGCACGAATCCAGAATGAAGAAGCTGACAATAATCAAAAACAGATATTTAATTTTTCTCATGGTTTTTAAGTCATTAATATTTCACGAACAAAAACCACACCAAATTTGATCATTTTTTTCTGAAAAATATCCTTATCGGTACACCTGTAAATTCAAATTTCTCCCTCATCCTGTTCTCAAGATACCTTTTATAGGGATCTTTCACATATTGCGGGAGGTTACAAAAAAATGCAAAAGCCGGTGTATATATCGGTAACTGTGTCACATATTTGATCTTGACATATTTCCCTTTTAATGCCGGAGGTGGATTATTCTTAACAACCTGTAACATCACCTCATTTAATTCAGATGTACTTATCTTTCTGTTCCTGTTCTGATTTACCTGTTCAACCAGTTCAAGCACTTTGTGAATCCTCTGCTTGTTAGTTGCAGAAATAAAGAGAATAGGATAATCGGTGAAAGGAGCGGTTTTTTCCCTTATATCACTTTCAACCCTAATTGTCGTATTATTATCTTTTTCGATGAGATCCCACTTGTTAACAAGTACTATCATGCCTTTGTTGTTCTTTTGAATCAGCGACATGATATTCAGGTCCTGTGCTTCGATTCCTCTGGTAGCATCAATAAGAAGAAGACATATATCTGAATTTTCAATGGTCTTAACGGCCCTCATCACTGAATAAAACTCAATGTCTTCACTTACCTTTCCTTTCTTACGGAGACCTGCTGTATCGACAAGGAGAAAATCGTGCTGAAATTTATTATACCTGGTGTAAATTGAATCACGGGTAGTTCCTGCAACCGGAGTGACAATATTTCTTTCTTCTCCAAGAAGAGAATTCACCAGAGATGATTTGCCCACATTTGGCCTTCCCACGATCGCAATCCTTGGTAATTCAGGCATTGACCCAGGCTCTTCTGCCGGCAGGTTTTTTACTACCTCATCGAGCAGTTCTCCCGTACCGCTGCCGTTCATAGAGCTTAAAGGGAAATAATCACCCAGACCGAGATTGTAAAACTCATTGGCATCCATCAGTCTTTCACCATTGTCAACCTTGTTTACGACTAGAAGTACTTTCTTGTCAACTCTTCTGAGAAGTGAGGCTACCGATGTATCCAGCTCATGGATCCCACATGTTACATCAACCATAAACAATATGAGATCCGACTCTTCTATGGCAAGTAAAACTTGTTTATTAATCTCTTCTTCAAAAATGTCATCGGAGTTCTGAACATACCCTCCTGTATCAATCACTGAAAAATCCATTCCATTCCAGTGCGAAACTCCATAGTTGCGATCACGGGTAACTCCACTTACTTCATCAACTATAGCCTCCCTTGAATCGGTGAGCCTGTTGAAAAGTGTCGATTTCCCAACATTTGGTCTTCCTACTATTGCAACTATTCTGCTCATATAATATTTTAAATTTTGTCTTATTGATAACCAAATCTTTTAAGTATCAGTGGTTTATCTCTCCAGTCTTTAGTTACTTTTACATATAGTTCCAGGAAAACCTTCTTCCTGAAAAAATCCTCCATATCATGCCTGGCTTCAGTACCTACTCTCTTTAGCATGGATCCTTTGTAGCCGATAATTATACCTTTCTGACTGTCACGGGTAACATGAATCAGTGCCCTGATTTTAATGATGTTTTTTTCATCTTTAAATTCTTCGATCTCAATCTCTACAGAATACGGGATCTCTTTTTTATAGTTTATAAGGATTTTTTCGCGAATTATCTCCGAGGCAAAAAACCGCTCATATTTGTCGGTAAGCTGATCTTTCGGGAAATAAGGAGGGTTCTCAGGAAGTTTTGACAGAATTGCATTAAGAAGAGAATCGAGATTAAATTTCTTAAGCCCTGAGATCGGGATAACAGGTGAATCAGGAAATGCAATATGCCACGATTCAACAACTTTTTCCAGATCAGTCTGATTTGTAAGATCAACCTTATTTACTGCAATAATTACAGGAATGCCTGATTCCTTTATCTTATCAATATATTCTCCTTGATCAGCAGTCTTTTCCATTACATCAGTAACGTAAAGAATAGTGTCTGCATCCGAAAGGGCCGAATTGACAAAGTTCATCATTGTTTCCTGGAGCTTATATTGAGGTCTGAGTATTCCGGGTGTATCAGAGTAGACTATCTGAAAATCCTCACCATTTACTATTCCCATTATACGGTGACGTGTAGTCTGGGCCTTTGATGTAATAATAGAAAGCTTTTCGCCGACGAGAGCGTTCATAATGGTCGACTTCCCTACATTAGGATTCCCAAGAATATTTACAAAACCCGATCTGTGACTCATCTTTGATGATTAAAAGATTCCCCGCTTAAGCATACTTACCTCCTTATCGTTAAGGTATCTCCACTTTCCACGTTGTACATTCTTCTTTGTAAGCCCTGCAAAATATACCCTGTCGAGTTTTTTAACTTTATAACCCATATTTTCAAACATCCTGCGGATAACTCTGTTTTGCCCTGAGTGAAGTTCTATTCCAATCTGGCTTTTATCATCAGGATCAGCATAAGATACTGCATCCGCAATAATAGTCATGCCATCGAGTTCAATACCCTCAGTCAGCTTAAAAAGATCGTTTTTGGTTACAGGGTTATCGAGAAAGACATGATATATTTTTTTTCTTTTATACTTTGGATGAGTAAGCTTCCCTGCAAGATCGCCATCGTTGGTTAACAGAAGTACTCCGGTTGTTGCTTTATCAAGCCGCCCGACAGGGTAGACTCTTTCACAACAACTGTCACCAATAAGCTCAAGTACAGTATGCTCGGCATGTGGATCTTCCACTGTGGTAACATAATCTTTTGGCTTATTCATAAGTATATATACTTTTTTTTCAGCCGAAAGTCTCTTGTTTTTAAACCTGACATCATCATCATAACTGACCTTTGTTCCCATATCCGTCACAATATGGCCATTTACTGATATAAGTCCGTTTTTTATATGTTCATCAGCGTCTCTCCTTGAACAGACACCGCTGTTGGCAATGAACCTGTTGAGTCTGAGAAGGGTTATCTCTTTTGTAATGCCCTTTAAACCAGGTTTTTCGGTTCTTACTCCAGGTTTCCCTGCCGGTTTATGGCTCCTCGCATCACTTGCTTCAGGTTTTTCGTTTTTTTTCAAGGGTCTTCCTGCAGCTTTTCGGTTCTCCATATCAATTAATTATCAGGGTGCAAAGGTACAATTATTTGGTGATATTATGATTTGATGATTTTTTTGCACCTTTGTAAGTCTGAAAACTTTATCAATATGGCATTAATAAAATCAATTTCAGGTATCCGGGGAACCATTGGGGGAAAACCGGGAGAAAGCCTGTCTCCGGTAGACATTGTAAAATTCGCAGCATCATTCGGGACCTGGGTTCACTTAAGACATAAAAAAAATGGATTAAAAGTAATTGTGGGCCGCGATGCCCGCAAGTCAGGAAGTATGGTAAATAACCTGGTAATTACCACTCTGCGAAGCCTGGGAATTAACGTAATTGATCTGGGAATGGCAACGACCCCTACTGTAGAACTCGCCGTTACCGGGACACATGCTGATGGCGGTATTATCATTACTGCAAGCCATAACCCGGCTGAATGGAATGCATTGAAATTGCTTAATGAGAAAGGGGAGTTTCTTTCAGCCCAGGATGGGATGAAAGTACTTGAAATTGCTGCCAGTGAAGATTTTGATTTTATTTCGAACGATCTGACCGGATCGCTCCATCAGGATGATACCTGGGGGAAGAAGCATATTGATCTGATACTTGTTTTGAAACTTGTTGATATAAAAGCAATTAAATCAGCGGGATTAACTGTTGCCATTGATTGTGTCAACTCAGTCGGAGGAATTATTCTGCCACAACTACTCAGGTCTTTGGGTGTAGAGAAGGTTATTGAACTGAATACAATCCCTGATGGAAATTTTGCACACAACCCTGAACCTCTGCCTGAGAACCTTAAAGATATTTCAGAGTTTGTAGTTAAAGGCAGAGCCGATATTGGTTTTGTTGTTGATCCTGATGTTGACCGTCTTGCTATTATATGTGAAGATGGAACTATGTTTGGTGAAGAATATACACTTGTTTCGATAGCAGATTATATCCTTAAAAATACTCCTGGAAATACAGTATCTAATCTGTCTTCAACAAAAGCGCTGAGAGATATAACCTCCGGGTATGGATGCAAACACTTCTCAGCTTCTGTTGGTGAAGTGAATGTGGTTGAAGAGATGAAAAAAAGGGATGCAGTAATAGGAGGGGAAGGTAACGGAGGAGTTATTTATCCTGAATTGCATTATGGACGTGATGCACTGGTCGGAATAGCTCTTTTTCTGTCACATCTGGCTAAAAGCAAAATGAAGTGTTCAGCTTTGCGAAAATTATACCCTCATTATGTCATAGCCAAGAAAAAGCTAAAGCTTGATCCGGCTGTTGAATTTGACCAGATCATTGCCACTGTGAAAAGTCATTTTAAGGGTCATTTAACAGATGAGAGAGATGGTTTATGGATTGAGAATAAAAACGGCTGGGTTCAAATCAGGAAATCGAATACAGAACCAATAATGCGTATCTATGCTGAAGGAAGAACCAGCCTGGAGGCAGATGACATGGCTGATACCGTTATAAGAATTGTTAAAGGGACCTGATTTCATTTTATATTATTGATTTATAAGTAATAGATCAAACTGCAAGTATTCCTTAAGGTCATATTGACTGCTTAGTATTTAAGTTAAAATTGTTAAAGACTAAAAAGAGCTAAACCCTTATTAATACTTTTATGGCTGGCTTTTTGAATCTGCTAATTATTGAAGTTTCAGATGAACCGGGTCCCGACATGTCGGGTCGGGTTTTATCATTCCGATAATATCAATTATTTTATGATGAAGAGAACACTTATTATCACAGGCATTATTGTTGTTGTTGCCATAATAGTCCTGATTGTTATCAGCAAGATAACCTCCAGGAAAGATTTAGCAAATCTCTTTGCTGAATCGGAAAAAGGGCAGTTTGATATAATTGTAACTACTACAGGGGAATTGCAGGCGAAGAAATCGACTGATATTATTGGTCCTGAATTTACTCAGAGTAGAAATATAAGGGCAATGGACATTAAGATTACTGATATGGTACCTGAAGGTACAGAGGTCAAATCAGGAGAATATGTTGCAACACTCGACAGAACCTCTTTTGACAATAGTTTGAAGGATGAGCTTGAAAAACTTACAACTTATGAAACCAATCTTGAAATGAAAATTCTTGATACTGCCGTTACTTTAAGTAACTTAAGGGATAACATAAAAAATCTTAAATTTTCTGTTGAAGAGGCAGCTATAGCCCTTCAGCAATCGAAATATGAGCCTCCCACTACAATTCGTCAGGCAGAAATTTCGCTTGATAAGGCTAACCGTTCACTCGACCAGTCTATAAGAGGTTATTCACTCAGAGTCGAACAGGCCAAATCAGATATGCATACAGCTAAAACAAATCTTTCTGAACAACGAGTAAGAGTAAGTGATCTTCAGACAGTATTATCAAAGTTTATAATTACAGCTCCTTCAACAGGTATGATTATTTATAAGCGCGACAGGATGGGATCTAAAAGGAAAGTGGGCTCTTCGATCAGTCCATGGGATAATGTTGTTGCCACGCTCCCCGACATGTCATCGATGATGTCAAAAACTTACGTTAATGAAATCGACGTAAGCAAAGTTAAAACAGGGCAGCACGTTGAAATTATGGTGGATGCCTTTCCGGAAAAGTCTTATACGGGAACTGTAACAAGCGTAGCCAACATCGGAGAACAACTGCCAAATGCTGATGCAAAAGTGTTCGAAGTGCTTATTGAAGTTGACGGGTCTGATCCGATTTTAAGACCTTCAATGACCACAGGTAACAAGATTATTACAAAAACCATTAACAATATTACTTTTATCCCTCTGGAAAGTGTACAGGCAGGAGCTGACAGTATTCCATATGTTTATCTGAAAAACGGAACACGGCAGGTTGTTGTCCTTGGAGAGTCTAATGAGAATAATGTGGTAATTGAACAAGGGTTGCTACCAGGGACCCAGATTTATCTGAACACACCTGCAAAAGCTGAAAATTTCAAACTGGTAGGAGAAGAGTTGATCTCAATAATAAAAGATCGTGAAAAGACAAAAAAGGCAGAAGAGCTGCGTATCCGGCAGGAAGCTGAGAAAGCTAAGCAGGAAAGTGGTGAAATGATGGGCAAAGGCGGGATGCCAAATGGCACTCCTGAAATGATGCAACGATTTCAGAATATGAGAGAAAACCAGCGTGGCGGACAGCAGGCCGCACCTAAAAAATAATTACCTAAACAGGAAAGAAGATGTTCAAGTTTATATTACGATATTTCCACGATATAGAAATTGCTGTTGAATCAATTGTCTCAAATAAACTAAAATCGATGCTTACTGCTCTTGGAATAATATTTGGTGTGGCTGCAGTTATTGCCATGCTGGCTATTGGAAAAGGAGCAAAACAGGAGATCATGGAACAGATGAAAATGGTGGGGGTAAATAATATTCTGATCAACCCTGTAATTCCTGATAAAACGTCTACTACTACAGAGGGTGAGAAACAACAAAAGAAATTTTCAAGGGGATTGAACCTTCTTGATGTTGAAGCTATCAAGCAAACACTTCCTTCCGTAAAGAGAATAAGCCCGGAGATTTCTTTTAACTCTACAGCAATGCTTAACGGGGTAAAATATACTGCCAAACTGGTTGGAGTATCAAATGATTATTTTTACCTGTATAATCTGCCTTTGGTGGGGGGAGCTTTTTTCAACTCATTTCAGGAAGAAAATGGCATCCAGGTTTGTATAATTGGCGCCAACATCAGGGCTAAATTTTTTAGTAAAATCGACCCTCTTGGTCAGTATATTAAATTTAACGGGATCTGGCTGAAGGTAATCGGAGTTCTTCAGAAAACCAATGTCAGCCTTACCGGATTTGAAGAAAAAGGGGTGAATGTTTATAACGATAACATTTATATTCCGATCCAGACAATGTTGTTAAGATACCAGAACAGAGCCCTTCTGAACACAAAACTGGTTTCAGAGGCTACATCAATGCAGTTTTTTGGCGGTGGTGGCGGACCAGGTGGTGGTATGGCCAGAGTTGTTGTAAGCAGCTCTGATGCGTCAAGTGATACTGAAACAAATTATAATCAGCTCGACAGGATAGTTGTTCAGGTGACTGAAACGGAGCAGCTTCAACCGACCACTGAAATACTCAGCCGGATGCTAACCAGAAGACATACCGGGGTTAAGGATTTTGAGATAACCGTCCCCGAATTACTTCTTAAACAGCAACAGAGGACAAAAGACATTTTTAATATTGTTCTTGGAGCCATAGCCAGCATTTCACTTATTGTTGGCGGTATCGGAATTATGAACATCATGTTTGCTTCAGTAATGGAAAGGATAAAAGAGATAGGCACCAGGATGGCAATCGGTGCAAAGAAAATGGATATCGTGGTCCAGTTTTTGTCGGAAGCGGTTCTTATTAGTGTATCAGGCGGTTTTATCGGTGTATTCTTTGGAGTTATTATGGCTAAACTTATTGAGCAATTAGCAGGTATCATGACAATTGTATCTTTCTTCTCGGTATTTATTGCCTTCGAAGTATCGGCAGCTGTGGGTGTAATTTTTGGTTACTCCCCTGCTAAGAGAGCCTCAGAAAAAGACCCTATCGAATCATTAAGGTATGAATAACCCCTTCTGCCTCACAAGTTCGGCATCTTCCCCCAGGGGGGCAGAAAGAATGGAATAAATTTTTAAAATATAATAATGAAGAATTTACTTTTATTTTCATTTATAGTTATACTTCTATTTTCTTCGAAGGAAATGCTGGCACAGGAAGTCAAGAAGCTGACTTTTGAGGAGGTTATTAAACTAGCCGA
>PLLX01000067.1 GCA_003141415.1 Bacteroidales bacterium | reverse complement strand
CTGATGATTTGAATGAGAGATTGGAAGAAGATCCGACCTTAAGCTGGGATGAAGCTATCTGGGATATTGTAGAAGAGGACTCATAATGTTTTGACATGACAAATTAACACGCTGCAAAATGAAAGAGTATACGATTGAAGAAAAACACATTCTAATTTTTGCATTGAATCATTCAATTCCAGACGGTGAACATTCCAGACAGATACTAACAGACCCGAACACCGGATATTTAGTCGAGTTATGCTGCATTTTATTTATTGTTGTTCTGAGATGGTTCACCTCGACTTTAAGTTTTCAAGAACCACTGAAAATCAACAGTGCTATTACCATTCACCTGGGTTAATTCTTGGGTGAATGGTTTTTAATTTTAACTCAAGACAATTGATTGACTTGGTAAAAGCGGAGTGATGGTTGATAAACTCTAGCTGCATGAATGGTATACCAAGTTAAGGAATGCAGCTGAACATCAACCATCACAAAGGATTCCTGCGAACCTGCGGAAGCCAGGGTTAACGGTATACATGGCTTTGCAATAAGCAATATTTCATGACACAGCAAGGCAAATCCCTCCGGGTTCAACATGAAGCCTTGCTTTAGTCATTCAATAACGCCATTTTACATATCGAACCCTGGCTTCATTCGCAAAACCGGTTCGCACTTCTATTTTAATTATTTCAATTATCAATTCTTAAGCTTGATCCATTGGACCAAGTTTTTTCATTTTTATTAATCACTAAATAAATTTATCATGAATATTAGATGTAAATGCTGTGGGGAATGGTTTATCCCAAGCGATGATTCCATAGATCTGATTGCAGAAAGATATATTTCTTCTGACTCAGTGAATACCTGTGATGATTGCTGGGATTTGCTCCAGCTTTCAGAATTTGACCTTTCAAAATCATACAGTGATGCTGATCCTGGTCTATAAATAATAATATTGAAGATACCCCGGTTTTATAGCTGGGGTATCCCTTCAATCCGTTTATAAATTTTTGTTTAAATTAATCAGTTATAATTTTTTCAAAATGGGAGTTTAAGAAAAATTCCACTATCCGTAAAAAAACTTTACGATTAACTGTAAAATATATTTACTAAATCAGATTATAAAAAATTCTATATAGTTGTTTACCTTATATTTACAATTATGGCATCATTATGGTATAGAAGTATAGATATAGATTGAAAGATGATATTATGAATTAGGTTATTGAATCAAAATATAATTTAGACTAAGACAAAGCCTAATGGTATTAGAATTGAAAGTTTTTTTTAATCATTACTCAACAACAAAGTGATACAAACTCAATAACAAGTATATGATTAAGACAGTATTAAGAAATCTGAAAGCTCAAAGAAAGTTCACGGTTCTTAACTTAATAGGTTTAAGTATCGGGTTCACTTTTTTAAGCTTGATTACACTTTTTGTAATAAGGGAATTCTCATATGACAGGTTTCATGCTAAAGCCAATTCAATATATATGTTAGAGGAGGTAATAAAGAACGATGACGGAACAATAAATAAGGGCAAAAGAATTAATATTAACCAAGTAAACGCATTAAAATCACAAGTATCAGGTATCTCAAATATTACTTATTTGAATTATAGCTACTTTGATTGGGATAATGGAACATGGATAAAATTCAACAATAAAGAGTATCAATTACATCGGATGGCCTTTACCAATACTGATTTTGCTGACATTTTCTCATTCAAAACAATATCTGGAAATTTAAAGGAGGCTCTTAATGATCCACGAAGCTTGGTACTAACAGAAGATAATGCTAAGAAAATTTTCGGGAATGAAGATCCGATTGGTAAAAACATACTGCTCAACAATCAACCTGTTATAATTAAAGCCATTATCGAGACCAATCCTTTTCAATCGTCCATTCGTTTTGATGGACTAATTAATTTTCAGGCAGCACAGTATTTTACAGGTCAAATAATTGATGATTATAGTAATCTTGCATTTTTAGAGATTGATCCAAAATCCAATTTGCAAAATATAGAAGCCGGTATTAAAGAGGTGATGCTTCAAGATGTCCCAAAAGAAAATAGGATATTACTGCAAGATAAATTAAAGATTAATTTGGTTTCACTGAAAAATAGCTATTTCACAGAAGGAGAGGCGTTCGATCCTATGTTTCATGGGAATAAGACTCTTGTAAGCGTAATACTTATTATTGGTATCCTAATTCTGATATTGGCTATTATCAATTACATTAACCTATCATTTGCAGGTTCATTCAGACAGCAGAAAGAGCTTGCTATAAGAAGCATTTTTGGTGCAAGCCGAACGAACCTTATAGTGTCATTTCTGATGGGTAGTATATTGATTAGTCTTTTTGCTTTCGTTCTTTCTTTACTTATTGCTGAATTTCCTCTACCTTGGTTTAACCAGATGATTGATAATCCATTATATTCAAAACAATTATTCCAATCAGGATTTATTTTATTATTAGCATTTGTTGTGATATTTACCGGATCCGTATCCGGTATCTTTCCTGCATTAGCGGCAACTCGTCGCAGTTCTTTACTTAAGATTAAGAGCAACAATCAGACTTTGAATAAATCAACAAAATGGAAATATCTGGTAGTTTTCCAAATGGTTATTTCAATCGGACTGATTTCAGGTACCATCTCCATAATGAAGCAGATGCATTTTGCAAAAAATATTGATATGGGATTCAATATTGAAAATGTTGTAACATTACCTGTCAGTAAACTAGGTAGTAAGATGAATGTTTATCTGGAATCCATAAATAATAATCCTAAAACTGAAGCATGGGCACTTTCTTCAACTTATCTTAATACTTTCAATTTATGGGGAGGAAAATTAAATGATGGGGTACAGGAAAAGGAAATATCATATTATGTCATTCGTGCAAATGCTGATTTTCTTCATGCAACAGGAATTCAACTTACAAGAGGTCGAAATTTTGAGAAAGAAAGTGCCATTGATGCTAACTCTTGTATCATAAACGAAACAGCAGTAAAGCAATATGGACTTACTGATCCTCTCTCTGCTAAGATTAGTGGATATCCAATAGTTGGAGTGGTTAACGATTTTCATATCCAATCTTTGCATTACAAAATAGGACCAACTGTAATCTATAATTCACCTTTAAAAAATACCGGTCTCGCCACAATCCATTTTAAAGCTGGTAGTAATGTTCCGTCTTCCAGTTATATCACTTTTCTTAAAACGAGCTGGGAAGGTCTTGGAACAGACAATCCTTTTGAGTACGAATTTCTGGAACAACGACTTCAGAACATGTATGAAAAAGATGAAAGACTAATGAATGCATTTTTGAGTTTTTCAATTCTCGCAATAATCATAGCAGCGCTGGGACTTTATGGACTCATATCATCTATGGTCGAAACAAAAGTAAAAGAAATCGGTATTCGCAAAGTGAATGGAGCCAGAGTTTCTGAAATCCTCGTTATTCTTAATAAAGATTTTATAATCTTGGTGACTATTGCCTTTGTCATCGCCTGTCCAATTGCATGGTATGCAATACATAAATGGTTACAGAACTTCGCTTATAAAACAGAATTAAGTTGGTGGATATTTGGATTGTCCGGAATTATTGCACTTGGAATAGCCTTATTAACAGTTAGCTGGCAAAGCTGGAGAGCAGCAACAAGGAACCCGGTCGAGGCGCTGAGATATGAATGAGTAATTTGAAAATAGAAGAATTATTATAATAATGTTGGTTCATAAAGTGGTAAGAGAAACAATGAACAAGACGTCAATGTCCATCATTTGGCGGATTCAGTGGATAGAAATCGGAGGGATTTAAAGAAAATTAGAGCTGTGAAAAATGAACAATGTAAATGTTTGAATTTAAAATTCTAATATGGAAAAGTTAAAATTCTTTTTTAGGATAAACATCCTTAACTTATTTTTAAAAAAAAAGTTTGCATGGATAAACATTATTGGTCTGTCTGTTGGCGTGACTATCAGTTTATTAATCCTCCTCTATGTCCGTTATGAAACTTCATTTGATAATTTCAATCCAAATGCTGCGAGCATATCCCGAATAGTTATAAAGAACATCCAGGATGGTTCAATTGGAGCAACTACTCCTCTTGCATTATCAGATGTCCTTAAAAAAGATTATCCTGAAATTGACAAAGTTATTGGGTTAATTAGGACCTGGAAGGAAATAAAAGTGGAAGAGAAGAGGTTTGAAACGGTAAAAGGTGCGATAGTTGATAAAGAATTTTTCGATCTTTTTAATTTTTCACTAAAATCAGGGAATCCGGGTACAATTTTTCAGGGTCCATATGAAGCGATAATTACTTGGAAACTGGCAAATATACTCTTCGGAAACACTGATCCATTGGGGAAAACATTTGAATATGATAGTTATACTTTTACTGTTGCGGGTATTATTAATAATATCCCATCAAATTCCATATTCGATTTTGATTTCTTCCTCTCTGATAAGTTCAGATATAAATATTATCCCGATTTAAATGAAAAGTGGTATGATTTAGGACTTTACACTTTTGTTACATTTAAAGGGAATAAGGTACCTGAGGGATTTGAGCAAAAACTATCCAATATAGAGAAGCAGTATTATCCCGACTTTATGAAAAACAGATTCAGTTATCTTCTGGCTGATTTTAAAGGAAGCCATCTTAACCCAAAACTTAAAGGAGATCTTGTGCCGGGTGTTTCCCCTATGTACTTATGGACACTTTCTGCAATTGCTATAGGTATATTAGTAATTGCATGCCTTAATTTTATGAACATTTCAATAGCAAATGCGGGGAAAAGGAAAATTGAAACTGTAATTAAAAAGGTTTATGGTGCTACTGAAGGTGCCCTTATTGGTGATTACTTTGCGGAGATAGCCTTTATAGTATTTATCAGCCTTATAATTTCATTCTTCGGAGTTTATATGCTCATACCTTCTTTTAATAGTTTAATCGAAAAGAATCTTATACTTAACCTCTCCGATCCGATATTTTTTGCAGGAGTAGTAGGGTTTGGAGTTTTAACTATGTTGATTTCAGGGCTTTATCCTTCAATCGTTTTAGCAAGACCTTCACCGGTAAAGGTTTTACTTCATGATAATGAAGCGGATAAAAACAAATTGACTTTTCAGAAGAGTTTTGTTGTACTCCAATTTACTATTACCATAATACTTGGGATAACACAGCTCTTTTTCTTAAAACAAATTTCTTTCATGCAAAAGCATGAAACAGGATTTGATAAAACAAACCTGATAACTATCCCCGTGCAATCACTTGGGAATATTGATGGAAATGAACGAATGAAAAACACAACTCTTTTTGTTCAGGCTTTAGAAAAATATCAGTCTCAATATGAGTATGGAAAAGCCTCAGTGACAGAGTTTGTTCCCGGATTTAATTTCAGAAACCTATTTAAAATATTTCCTGAAGGAAATACTTCTACTAATGGGATGGAGGTGCTTTCATGTGATATCGATGAGAATTTTATCGATGTTTTTGGACTTAATATTGTTCAGGGTAGATTTTTTTCAAAAGACTATTCAACAGATCGCGACGCATTGATTATTAACGAGTCTGCTTATAAGAAACTTGGCTGGAAAACTATTGAAGGGAAAAGCGTCGGATTGTTTACAATGGAGAACAGAAAAGAAATTGTAGGTATAATTAATGATATTAATGTCAAATCATTACAATATCCGGTTGAACCAATGATCTATCAGTTTGGTGGTCATCATAACTACCCTGGATATGTCACAATCAGGTTAAAATCCGATAAAAAGGCAGAATCTATCGAATTCATCAAAAAACAATGGATGTCCCTGTTCCCGGATATTCCTTTCGGATTTGAAAGTGTTGATGAAAAGTACAAAGCTGCTTATGGGGTTGAGAAAAAACTTGCAAGGATCACAGGAATTTTTTCCATTCTTGCTACGTTGTTGTCATTGCTTGGTATTTTTGCCTTAAGCACAATCGAGTCTGAGAAGAGGGTTAAAGAGATAGGCATCCGTAAAATAAATGGTGCCAGAGTGACCGAAGTAATGACCATGTTCAACAAAGATTTTTTAAAATGGGTAGTCATTTCCTTTGTCATCGCCTGTCCAATTGCATGGTATGCAATACATAAATGGTTACAGAACTTTGCTTATAAAACAGAATTGAGCTGGTGGATATTTGCTTTAGCAGGATTTTTAGCCCTTGGAATAGCCTTATTAACAGTAAGCTGGCAAAGCTGGAAGGTAGCAACTAGGAACCCGGTTGAAGCATTGAGATATGAATGATTTGCATACTCATTTTCAGTCAGGGCAACATTGATTTTCTGTTAATACTGATAACGAAGAAGAGTCTTACTGATAAATGGAATTGTGGTTCTTTTGTTGCCCCGGCCGGAAGAATGATAATCCGCCGGGGTTTTTATTAAAATTTGTGCAATCCGGGATATGCAATCATTTTTTATTTAACTTTCATATCGATTGTGA
>PLLX01000260.1:13155-13313 GCA_003141415.1 Bacteroidales bacterium | reverse complement strand
GTTTCCGGCGTGAGAGGCCACAAAATAGCACTTACTCCATTTTACTCTCAGTTACCTCTACTATATTTTATCCTACTATATCAACTTGTTACATTTCTCTTGACTTACCTCACCTTACCTGCATATATGACCAAAGTGTTGGGAATACTGTTGGGAAT
>PLLX01000260.1:0-13134 GCA_003141415.1 Bacteroidales bacterium | reverse complement strand
CAAGATGACATGACCCCTGCCAGAGCTGCAGGAATCAGGACAAATCGTATTGAAGGTGAAGAACTTCCAAATACCGAGAGACGAGAAGCTCAACGGGCCGCATTGAATGAGGCAAAGGATCAATGGACAGTTACTCGCTTATGGAAGGAATACGAATCACAGAAATTTGATTCAAAATCCCTGCGCATTGATAAAATCCGGTTTAATAAATATCTGGAGAATGATTTCGGTTCTAAGGAACCTCAAGAGATAATCCAACTTGAAGTTGACCGTATTCGTATCAGATTACTTAAGAAGATGTCACCTCAAAGTGTAAAACACATCCTGGCGCTTTTGAGACGTATAATCAACTTCGGGGTTCAGAAACAGCTTTGTTCAAACATTGATTTTAAAATTGAACTTCCAAGGGTCAAGAACAACAAAACAGAAGATTTGAAAAAAGAGCAATTAAAGAATCTCTTAGAAGCCATTAATAATAGCAATGATATTCAGGCGGCAGATATGATGAGAATGGCTCTGTTTACGGGTATGAGACGGGGTGAAATGTTTAAACTGAAATGGAATGATGTTGATTTTGAACATAGATTTATTTATCTTCGAGATCCTAAAGGTGTAGAAGATCAGAAAATTCCAATGAACGAAACTGCGAAAAACATCCTCCAAAATCATCCGCGTGGGAAATCAGAATATGTTTTTTTGATGAATAAAGGGACCCCATTTAAAACAGATCTACGACGCCGCTTGAATCGTATTAGGGATGCTGCAGGGATACCAAAGGACTTCAGAGCACTTCATGGTCTGCGGCACGTTTACGCTTCTATGATTGCCTCATCCGGTCAAGTGGACATGTATACCCTGCAAAAACTCATGACCCATAAATCACCTCTCATGACCCAAAGGTATGCTCATTTGAGGGATGAGACTCTAAAACGTGGTTCCAATATTGCGGGAGACCTTATGAATCAAGCACTCAGCGGGGATGAAGAAATATCAAATGTTAATCATGAAGGTTAAATCATTGAAAGATTCATTAAAAATAAATAGATACAATTGCTGCATATGATTGACAAAAAAAATAAAGAAATCTATGTATTATGGTGGGAATATCTAAAAAGAAGTGAAAGATATAGAAAATTTTGCAATTGGTGGAAGCATGGAGGAAAAAAACCTCTTCCTGACCAGCTAAGACAATACCATCAACCTATGTGGAATACCTACATGAATTTTGGAGATGTAAATTCAAAATCATTTGAAAAATGGTGGAAGTCCGAATTGGATAACCCACTCCCATGTCCCTATCACCCTTATTATCCTTATTATCCTTATTATCCAGATTTTGGTAAAAACATAATTGATTACAGGTCCGTTATTGAAAAGGATATTTATAATATTTACCGTAAGTTAAAAAAAGAAAAAAGAAAAAAACCTAGTATCAAGGAGTTAATGCACAATATAAAAATGTATATGACCTCTTGGGAAAAAGAGCGGTTATATATACTGGTTGAATTTCAACATGCATCTATAGACAATATTGTTAAGGAGTTTCATCGTGTTTTGAGTAAAAAGAAAAAAGAACCTCATATAAAAGAAGCATCAAGATCTATCAAAGGAATGAAGGGAATAACGACAATCAAAAAGAAACCTTCTACAACTCAGGAATTACAACGATACTTAAGAGTTTATGATTGCAAAAAAAGAGGTCTTACAATTCCTCAGATAGCGAATGAAATACAAAATAGTTTTCCTAAAGTTAATAAATTTGAAGATGATGAATACCATTATAATCCACAAAATGTTCAGAGTGCTATTAAGAGAGATTTACGGAAAGCAAAAAAAATAATCAGCAATGTGGAACTTGGTTATTTCCCTGGTGATCTTTAATAATAATAATGTGTGTTTCCGATCTTCCCTGATCCACTCTTTTCCTATTGCCAGTCACCATCTCCCTCAATACTCAAGTTCACATCCATCCTATAGCAGCGTTCCCAATGTTTTGCAGTTCCGAACTGACGCTTCAGAGTGGTGATTGATTGGTGTCTCCCATTATACCATGTAAAGCAGCAGCAGATAGTATCAATAGCTACAGTCGAGAGCAGCTTTCCATTGGAACCATTAGACACTATCCCAGTATTAGCTTGTTCATGCAGTCCATAGAGGCAGACAGGGTGGGTGGGAAACTGACTGGATGATTATTAGCGGAACACTTCATTGATTCTCTCATGGAACCTGGAGTGGTATAGCTGGGACAGTTTCTCGATAGCAGAGATGAGATGCTGCTCCTCTTCACAATTTTCTAATAGTCCTTGATTATTTTACAATTTGTCCTTAATAAAAGAAAAACGTCAGATAACAGTCTGAACTTTTTAACTAAACATGTGATTACATAAATTGCATTATGAAAAAACAAGAAACCGAAAAAGATACAGAACAAAGTGATCAGATCTGCTGGGATTGTAAATATCAACAAATTGGGGGTAATACTTTTTTAGGGATTTGCATGTGGTTTTCCCATCATGGAAAAGCTGATAAAGAAATTCCACCATCCCAGGTTGATATTGGTTGTAAATATTTTTCTCGAAAAAAATAAAATTATTCGGAGTGTCACTTTCTATCTTTTGTATTTCTTATAAAATTCATCTGAAACAAAATATAGATCGTCTTTTGCTCTTGTACAAGCCACATATAGTTTATTTTTTGTCTGAGGCGCCAACTCGATAATTTTCTGTTTTTTAAATGCATTTAAAACGATTTTATTTAATACTATGCAAACATTACCATATTTATCTTCACCCTTACAGTCTCCCCAATTTCTAGAAAAGCAATTATATTTATAGTGCTCTTTATAAAACAACTTAACAATATTATTATTGTAATAAATATCATCCGCTTGATCTAAAGTTTCAATAAAGATGATTTTAGTTTCATTACTTTTATGAGAATAGATTTCTATTCCCATCTTATTATATATAAAATTACAAATTGTGGGACTACATCTATAACTTTTGTTTAGACATCCACAATCGACACTAAGTCCCATATTAGTAAAAGCGTTCATATATTTATTATAGTTATCGTGTAAGGACTTATTTACCGTCCCATCACGACTTGTATCAAACGTATGTTGGTAAAAGTCACCCACAAATATCATTTCTATATTTGCTTTGGAAATACCCTTTAGAAAATTAAAGTCATGACCGGCAAAATCTTGAACTTCATCTATAAATAAATTATCAAAGTATTTTGAAAGTCTGGAGATTATATTATCTAAAACGTCTTTTGATTCTAAAAGCTTTGCAATTCTATTGCTATAAAGTCTATTATATTTGTCAATCTAATACTTATTCTCAGTCTGCTTGGCAGATCTATTTGCATTTCTATTATAATTAATTCCTTTAGCTCTTAGTTTGTATGAAAGAAAAGGTCTATAACAGATTGAATAAATAAAGGTAAAATAGGGAAGTAGAATAATATTATCTGGGAAATATTCAAATTTTCTTAATATTCCATCTCTTAAATTTTTTATATTATTAATTGTGTAAGTAATTACCAGCGACTTCTTATTAAGATTTAATTGATTGATAATATATGTTGTTTTACCCGATCCTGCAATTGCAAAGATTACTCGTTTATTATCCATTGAATTGCTTCTTTAATATATTTCGGTGGATTGACTTCATCAGTTTTTTTATCTAACAGTTCAAATGCAACATCAGCCTTGTTTTGAAGCATATAATCTTGCACACTTAACGACTTCCTTCCTTTTTCAAATAACTCATCACAAATTATTTTATTATCCTGGTAAAGAGCAACTTCAAAAGTGTGTCTATCATTATTTTCGTCAGAAAATATTTTTATATAGGGAAAAGAATATTCGCTATAATTATCAATACAATTAACCTGATAATTATGATCATTATCCCTAATAACAGCTGTTTTAATTTCTAATAATTTAGCAATATCTAAATATCTTTTAAAGCTTGTTCCTCCTATTGATATAATATGAACGTCTAACTTCTCTGTTTTCTTTTTAGATGTTTTTTGAAAAAATGCATCTATAAGAATAAACTCTGCATCACCTTCAACTAAAATTACTTTTTTTGAAAGTATAAATTCAAGGATGTTATTATCAGGTGCTTTAATAAAAAATTTTGCTGTAGATTCCGACAGAGAACTCAATAATACAGGTTTTGTACTATTGCTATTTAATAAAATTGATTTGCGTAAATCTAACCGTGAACTAATTAAATTATTATGGGTGGCAATAAATAGCTGTTTATTTCCTGTTTCACCGATGCTCTGAATTAGTTTTTTCATATTGATATGACTTAAATGATTTTCAGGTTCTTCGATTAAAACAACATCTAAATCACTATCCTTCTTATTAAGAGCAAACTCAGCTTTAATGAAACATTGTTTCCCTTTCCCTTTATTTTCTATATTTATATTATCTTCAGCTATGGTTAAATCAGTTTCTAAATTTGCTTTTGAACTTGTTCTTATTGTAAAAGAGTAGTTAGTTATTCTATTGTTTAAATCGGAAAGGACATTGTTCTTAAAAGATTCTTTGTGTTTTCTATATTCATTTTGATGCTTATTTTTTTCGGTATTTTTAACGTTACTATTATAGATAGCTTTTACATATTCTCTTGTAGCGTATTCGTTGCTAATTTGAGTATTGTCTATTAGAATATGTTTAAGATATTTTCTATATCCTGTGTAGCTTTCACCAGAAAATGTTTTAAAAATAATCAAATAGTATTCAAAAGGGAAATTTGGTTCTTTTTGTTCTAAAATATCTTTTATTTCTTTACTTAAGTGATCATCTGGTTCACATATTAGTTGTAGTCCGTCACATATCCTCTCATCTGAATTGACTTTTCCATTAAGATCAAAATTGGATTGATCGTTGAGATAGACTTCTATAAAAAGTCTCGGTAAGTTTTCTACTTTTTTTTCTGAATTTAAAAAATCATTAATGGTAGTTAAGTTGAAAAGATTATCTAATCCGATAGTTTCGACTTTACTTCTACTGCCACTTAAAACAATATCTATAGCGGAAAGTATAGAGCTTTTTCCCGATTCATTATCACCAATAAGTATGTTTAACTTATTATCTAATTCAACGGAGAAATTTTGAAACCTTTTAAAATTATGTAATTTAATTTTGTTTATAAGTTTCATTCTGTTAGTTCCCCCACACCTCGTCTATCTTCTCTTTGATCTTCTCTTGATATAGCTGGATCAGTTTCTTGCTAGCATCCACTATCTGTTGCTCCTCCTCAATCCTGGCGACTATCTGTTTTTGAATGTCGATAGGAGGGAGGGGGATTTTTATTTGCTTTAAATTAGCAACGGAGGAAACATTTTGAATAGCGGAACCTGAAGTATCGCGAAAATGCTTATTTTGAATAGATTCCGTCTCCAGAGTAATCTTAAGATAAACTGAAAAAACAACCTCTTTTTTGGGACTTAGTTTTAAAAGCGCCTGATTAATGATACCCGGTTTTATATTTGTTGGGACTATGGCAACCCGCCCCATGGTTCCTGAACAGCTAACAATTATGTCACCTGGATGAACTGCAAAATCTATCATTTCGCGATATTTTTGCTCGTCAATGTAATAATTTCCAATTTCAAAATCATTTCTTATTGCGTGTTTTTGTTCATATACTTTATAACCATCAGATACAAAAATTTCTTTTTTTAAGGAACCACCGAATGGTCCCCTCTTAAAATATACAACGTCCTCCAACGACACTATCTCCCAACTCGGATCAATCTTTATCTCCGGTTTATAATTATCGACAACCTGTTTAGCACCATCAATGATCCTCTGGTAGCTATCCAATTGTGCAACTATTTCCTGCTGGACTTCGAGAGGGGGGAGGGGAAACTGAAGTCTTTTTAGATCGCTGTTTGATAAATGTAAAATGTTTGCACCTTTTGCGTGTTTTGCAAGTTCTAATTTCAAAGGTGGATTACTAATCAATAATGCTAAATAATCTGATAAAACAAAGTCATTCTTTGTTCTAATTATATTGATGTCACCACCAATAATGATACCATCTTTATTTAGAGATCTTGCAACAGCTATTCCCATAGCATCTGCTGTAGTTGTAGCCGGCACCAAAACATCACCTTTAACGGAAATAATTTTACCGTCAAAATTCGTCTTGTTGATCACTTGTTTAATAATAGGGTCATACAGTGTGTAAATGTCACCATAATGAATGCACTCACATTTTCCATCTTCGCTAATATCAGTCTTTGATAGACCTTGACCTCGAAGAAAATAAATCTTTCCTTCTTTTTCTAGTCCACCTAGCTCAACCATCGGCCACTTCCGATTGACATAATTGATTGTTTCCTTATACCTATCACCAGAAAGATTATAATCCCCTGACGTGGATATTTTTTCTATCGGGACCAGACTTGTTAACTGTTTGTCTTCGTCAGATAACACAAACTGTTCCCCTGTCTGGATACTCATCTTGTATCTCTTCAGGATCTCCGTTGCTGCTGGTAAATCATTCTTATCAATTGGTCTCCGCTGTGCTCCCAGGTCGCGCCCATCATTCTCAATCTTGACGAATAAAATATCTTTTGTCTTTTTTGCTATAACCCTATCCATGAAGAGGATACTGGTCTTGACTCCTGAGTAAGGTTGAAAAATTCCTGCTGGTAGGGATACCACCGCATATAGAAAATTCTGGTCGATCATCATTTTCCTGAGCGCCTTGTATGCGGTTGCGGATTGAAAAATGATCCCCTCTGGGACAATGATCCCTGCTTTACCATTTGGATTGAGGTGCTCCATAATATAGTCAACGAAAAGGACTTCTGATCGTTTAGCTTGAATGGAAAATCTCTTGTGTGGTTTAACTCCACCCTTTGGTGTCATGAATGGAGGATTTGTCAGGATACAGTCGAAATCGTCATCCCACCTGTCTACATTACCTAGTGTGTCATATTCATAGATCTTGGGATCAGCAAAATTGTGAAGATATAAATTGACCATGGAAAGACGCACCAGGTCATGGGAAACATCATATCCGACAAAGTTATTAGCGAATCTCTTCCGGTCATCAATGGTAAGAGCAGAACCAGGTTTATTTGATCCATCCAGGGTATTCTGTTTTAAAAGATGTTGATATGTGGAAATCAGAAATCCCGCTGTTCCTACAGCAGGGTCTAGGATTTTATCCGTCTTTTGAGGATCAACCACGCTGACAATAAAATTGATAATGTGTCGAGGTGTGAGGAACTGTCCTGCATCTCCCTGTGTTCCCATTACCTGAAGCAGGTATTCAAATGCATCTCCCAGATCTCCGTTTACCCCATACTGAAATTCATCAATCTGTTTCAAAAAGATGGTCAGGACTTCAGGATCACGGAAAGGGAGAAATGCTCCCCTGAAAACATTCCTGAAAAATTGGGGAAGATTCGGATTAAGGTGCATCTTCTCAAGTCCTTCCCCATAAGCAGTTACCCGTTCATATGCGGAGAAACCTTTATCAAGAAGGTTCTTCCATGCATATTTCTGATAATCACCGGTAAAGAATTTTAATGCTCCCCCCAGATCCTTGTTCTGCTCATCTATGTCGTTCATGAACTTATAGACCAACGCCAAGGTAATCTGTTCCACCTGACCAGTAGGGGTAGGTATTTTCCCGACCAGGATATTTCTTGCGCTATCAATCTTCTGTTTAATTTCAGATGTCAGCATCTATTTCCCTTCTCACATGAACTGGTTTAGATTGACATTATCCTTTATGTATTCAGGTATTTCTTTTAATCTTACTGGACCCATCTTTGTCAGAATATGAGTCATAACGGGATCACCTGCAAAATGACTGAAGTCTTTCTTATTGATTTTAGATCTTGCTTCCTGGTCAGTCACATACATCTTGAAAAAATCCCTTGTCTCATAAAACAATTCAGGGGAAACGCTTTTATTGACCAGAAACTTTTCAAATTCCGCTTCAACGAGTTCATCTTTTGTTCTGAACTTAGGGATCTTACCAAAGATCTTATCCAGAATTTCCCAGATGGTTAATCGTCTATCCGCATTGTATCCCTGTCTTAACTTTTCCAGATTGAAATAATACTCGGGTCTGTCAAAAAGGTGTGCTCTGACAAATCTTTCCATCTCTTCATAGTTGCCGCTGTCCACATAATCCTTGAATTCAGGTGATTCCTCATAGGTGTCCTTGACTGAGGATTCAAATTTATCGGAGTAGAGCTTCTTGTCGATTTTCCATTCCTCACCATTGGGTTTGAAAAAGACCATGGTTTTCAATGGATCGGGAATATCAATCACCGTTTGCTCCGGTGGCGGGGGAGGTGGAGGTGGTGGAGGACCAGGACCGTTCCCTTTTATATGGGGTAACTCAATTACATCATCATAGGGATATTTCTCTTCAAAGTATTCACAGTTCGCAAAGAAATCAAAAAGCTTGAACCCCTGTTTATCTTTTCTTTCCGTTACTTCCTGACCGCCATCCCTCCGAATAAATGTGAAGGTGAATGTTCTGGTGCCCCTTCCTCTTATCTGAACAAAATCAGTCGGAGAAAAGATGGGACGCAGCATGCAGATATTGAGAATATCCTTACAGTCATATCCGGTCGTCATCATTCCCACTGTGATACATACTCTGGTCTTGCTGGTTTTGTATCCCTGAAGGAAATGGGTAAACCCGTTGAGATTGTTGTTTGCAAAATTTCTTGTGTAATCCTGTGCTCCCACAATATCTGATGTGATCTGCATTGCAAAATCTGATTGATATTTTCCAGGAAACATCTGATGAGCATATTCGTTGAGGATCTGGGTAATCTTTCCTGCGTGCTTCCTGCTAACACAAAAGATGATGGTCTTCCCGATCTCTCCAGATATNNAAGAAGCGTCTTTCAAAATCCTTCTGTTTGTAGATGATCTCATCCTCTTCCCCATCTTCTGTTTGAATTTGAACTGCATATCCTTCATCGGAAAGAAGTTGTGTCGTAATATCTGTTCGACAGTCAATAGCAACAGGTCTGATCAGATATCCTTCCTTGATCCCTTCTTCCAGTGTATAACGATAGGTGGGGATGCCACTTTCACATCCGAAAGTTTTATAGGTGGATAACAAAACTCTTCTCTCATAGTCCCTTGGATCTGTGTCTGCTAATTCCTTTTCATCAAGGTTTTTCAGATAATCTCTTGGTGTAGCGGTCAAACCCAACTTGGCACCAATGAAATATTCAAAGATGACCCTGCTGTTACCGGATATAGATCGGTGTGCTTCATCGGATATGATCAGGTCAAAATCCGTAGGTGAAAAAAGTTTCAGGTATTTATTCTCATAGGAAATGCTCTGAATGGTCGTAACGACAATATCTGCTTTTTTCCAGTCATCACGGTTTTCCTTGAAAATGACAGATGAGTAATCAGGATTCAGATAACCATTCAAATCCCTGTTTGCTTGACCTTCCAACTCCAGTCGATCAACGAGAAAAAGGACTCGGTTGGTATTCTTGGTTCGAAGATAGAGTTTGATGATTGCACCAGCTACTAGAGTCTTTCCTGTGCCGGTGGCCATTTCAAAGAGAAACCGATTATGGTTTTTAGATACTTCTTTCTGAATGGTCTTGACTGCGTCCAGTTGATAGGGTCGGAGAAACCTAAGTCCAGCATCAAAGATAAAATTTTTTCTTAGAGACTCGTCTTTCCATTGTGGATCTTGATGATAGTAGGGGTTTTGACTGAGGACAATGTAGTCATCCTTGATTTCTTCTTTGATTAATTTATTGACATCTGGAGCGTATTTCTTTCTTTCCCTGAGAGTATCAATGGATGGGAATCTGGAAATACGGGTGGGATTACCCCATTCCTTATCCCAGAGGTAATGAATGTTCCCATTGGAGAGGATGATGAAACGGACTTTCTGAGAATTGGCATATTGTCGTGCTTGTTGCTTCCCTATGAGGGGGTCTTTATCTTCTGATTTTGCTTCCAGGACACAGACAGGAAAACCATCGTCATCAGTGAGAAGGTAATCGACATACCCTTTTTTCACCTGTTCAAAATTATCACCAGCATCTTCGATTTTTACATGGGGTTCAACAATGATAGTAGCGGGACCATTGGGAGACTTGAAAAATCTCCATCCTGATTCTTCCAGGAGTTTATTGATCTTGATGCGTGCTTTCGCTTCTTTCTGCATGAAGAAAAATCCTTCCCGATCAGTTGTGCGTATCTTGATACAAAAAAAGTCGATAATAATCAATAGTTTTCTTCACTTCAAAATAAATGTCTTTCAATAAATTGCAGCAGCAAAAGAATATTTGTCATTGATAAAAATAATGCTTGACATATCAATCCACATGTGAGATTAGTATCTCCACCAATAAAGATATACATATTGACTTGAAAGGAAAATTAAAATGAAACCAAAGACTCGAAGGTCGGAACAATTACCAAAGTTTGGCACCCCACTTAGATCACAACTTGTTTCTTTAGTGGCGAATTTACCTGGATATCAAGAGGGTCTTAGCAAAGGGTTTCCTCTTTTTACCAATAAAGAACTGGATGATTTCAAGGAGCGCTATAAGGGTGGATTAACGTGGGATGACATTGACCGTTTATTATCAGGAAAGGGTATTTTTTTTAAGAAAGCAACTTTTCGAAAATACATCCAGGAAGGAAACATCTCGAAGGCGATTGGTTATCGAAACACAGAAAGTGGAAGAGTGGCTGTATTTCCTGCGGATACAATCTCTCATATAAACTTCATCCAATATTATTATAAAGTCATGGATGGGGAACATCTCGATAACATATTAGAATTAATCAAAGATAAACAAATAACATATTTTGAGGCCATTGAGTCTAATCTCGACACCGATAATTTTTACGCATCAATATTTCATTACATCTGTTTTGGTGATGGAGATGCTTCAACTGCTATTGAGAAAGCTCTTGAATGCAGACCAGCTGATCGGGATAAGTTTCTGAAAATGCTTAATGACATTGATGATAAGTTTAATAGAATTATTCGAAAGGATATTGATAAACTTGCATCCTCATTAAGGAAAAAGACCTTGAGTGTTTTTGAAACCATAGATGATGGACAGGAGGCCCAAGATGAACAAAACTAAACATTTAGTGAAAAGACAATGTCAACGAGGGATTTCTGATTATTTGTTAAATATAATTGAAGAAAATGGGAAATATCTGCGAGCTCCAGGTGGCGCGATTAAAATACATCTGGGTAATCAAGAATATCAAAATATTGTTCACAAAACCAAAAGATTTTTACAGGTCCTTGATAAAGCAAGGGGGGGCACAATCATCATTCATGATGGGGACATGCTAACCGTTTATAAATAAATATTTTATTCTGTTTTGGGAGGTTATGATGCAAGAAAAAGTCAGTATGAAAGCATTGATTAAAGGAATTAATAAATTACCTTCAAATGAAAGACAGAGAACAAAAGAATTATTAGAAAAACTTAACATTCTTAAAATTGCACCAGATGATGAATTGACTGGAACACAGGTTCGCGGATTTCGTCTTGGAGAAAAGAAATACAATGCAGGATCACATATTGAGGTTTTTCGAAAAATATTGGAAATAGTCATTCTAAAGCACCCCAAGAAGATTAGTAAACTTTTATCAATTGGTGGTAGGAAAAACAAATATTTTTCTCACGATTTAAATGAACTTCGCATGCCAGAGCATTTAAGAGGAACAGATATTTATTTCGAGACAAATGAAAATGCAAAGTCATTATGTGTAAGGTGTGAAAAAGTTTTGAAATTGTTTGACATGAATTATACGTCTTTTGAAATAGAATATTACAAATAATTATTACTCTGAACAATGGGAGTATGCATTATGAAAGTGAATACCAGCTTAGCACAAACAGTTAAAATATTTTTTTTCATCGTCATAATTTCGTTATTAATTTCTCCAGACAAGGTCAAAGGAGAAAATTGGATACTTTACTCAAATTTAAGTGGTGAAAATTATTATGATAGAGATAGCATTAACAATTTGCCGGACAACATTGTAACTGTATGGTCGAAGGTAATTCCGTCCCAAGAGTGGGTTGATTTATTTCATAATGCAAAAATCGAGTATGAGAAAATGCTAAAAAAAGAGGGTAAAAAAGATCCATTCAAAAAAAGAAAAGTTAAGGATGATGAATTGTCATATCAAAAAACATTAACAAAAATAGATTGTATCTTGGGGTCATACAAATACATAAAGATGATTCAATACAATAAATCTGGAGAAATTATATTTTCGACTGACGATAATCCCAATAATCTGGATGACACCTATAGAAATTTCTATGATTTAGCCGCTGATACCCCAGGATATAAATTATTTAGAGATATGTGCTCATATTCATTAAAGAATTAATTAATACTATCGGCATTTGTCAATGTTCCAGAAACAAAAAACGCATTCAGGTAGGTTTTTAGGAATCCCTCTTAACTATTCAAGCACTTTTACAAAAAAACAGCAGCAACAAAAATTCTCACAACCTCCCCCTCTCCGACACAGAGGTCAGCACACACCATGAGGAAAGATAACCCCTTTCAGTATTCTTTCATCAGATATGTGCTGACCCTCTAGTTATAATGCCCCATCCATAGACTCTCAGGAGTCTTTAGAATCCCATTTTCAAGACTCCCGAGGAGTCTTGACTTGATCCCATTAACAATAATCGGGCGACCGCCTGTCCAACCTATTTCACCATCCCCAGGATCATCCCACCAACCTTCTGCAACCGAAAACTGCTTTCTGCCGGCAGTTCCTTAAACTGTGCCGCCTTGGTATAGACATTGACAACATGAAAGATCGTATATCCATATTCCAGAGGCAGCGCCCAATCTACAGCTCCTTTTTCTTCCTTATTCAATTGAAACTGATGATTAAAATTAGTGATGGTGCTCTCTGGATTTTCCACTCTGCTTTCAATGGATAAGCGGACCTGCTCCTTTTGTCTGCCCAGTTCCTGTGAAACATTGCTGAAAACTCCAGGTAGCTCTGAAAGGATTTTTGCTGATACATGACGATAGGATGCGGAGACTTCTGTCTTACTAATAATCCCATTTGTGCACACCAACCTCAGCATGAAAGCAGC
>PLLX01000128.1 GCA_003141415.1 Bacteroidales bacterium | reverse complement strand
AATTTTCAAAATCTTCTTCCTTTTCATAATTCATTACTTTTTAGGGATTAATAAATAATTACTCATTCTAAGAATTATCTTAAATAAAAATCAATCTATCCGATTCGCCAGGATTTTGTATGGATGTATGAATAATAGAGCAACTTGAACACCTAAAAAACAAAAGGCAGTTTAACAACGGATTGGTTTTATGGAATGCTAAATGTTTCATTTGGATCAAATTTTTATTGTTAGTTTGAGGTGCCTGTTTAGATTATTAAAACTAACTTAACCATTCAACTCTTCAACCTTCTTAACAAGTATAAATTTATCGTATAAATAAAGCAATACGCTGGCCAATATTCCAAGACCTGTAAACATAATCCATACATTTTCAGGGTGATATGTGTTCCAGAGATATTGGGTAAGTTTTGAGCTATCCATATTAAATAGTTGCTGTGCCTTTTCAAAGTATTGATTTTGAGCGAATGAACCTGATATCGCAGGGATATCAAATCCTTTTTCTGCCACGGCTTTCTGTAACAGGTAGACCTTATCGGCAAGAATCTCATAAGGTTTACCCGAAATCCATCCGGCAATAAAATGACCCAGTGCGACAGGGAGAAAAGATGTACCCATGTAAAGGGCTTTCTTATCTTGAGGAGCAATCCTGCCCACATATTCGGTATATTTTGGCGAAGAAGCCATCTCTCCAACAGCGAAAATAAGCACGCCAATCAGAACGATCAGTGGATTGCGGGTAATAAACATAAGAAAAAGGCCACCGGCCAGAATCAATATCCCTGTAATTATGGAATGCAGAGGCTTAAACTTCATACTTACGGAAGAGATATACATTTGAAGAACAATAATAAAGAATGAATCCATGCTGACCACGGTAACAGCAGTGATTGTTCCCGGTTTCAGTCCAAAAGCAACAGACAGCTTGTCAATATTGACCCAGTGTTCAACAAAAACCGGAAAAGAATAGAAAAGCTGGTTGAAAGCTGCCCAGAAAACTGACATTATCAGCAGAAAAACAAGATATCTCCAGTCGGATAGTGTTGTTGAAATATTTTTAAAAGCAATACCGGCATTTTGAAGGAATGTTTTTCCCGAGGGCTCTCTTCCCGGCTCTTTGAAGAAGAAAAAAACGAAAATATAGTTTATTGTAATTGTGGTTCCTGACATCAGAAAAACATAATGCCAGCTGATTTTATAGAGAAACCCGGCGATAAAAGGACCAATAAAACCTCCAATATTTACCATCATATAAAAGATCCCGAATCCGACAGATGACGTTTCTTCATCGGTTGTTTTTGCAATCATTCCCGAAATTATAGGTTTAAAGAGGGCTCCTGCAGTTGCAAGGAACAGATATGATGCAAATACCATTCCATACGATTCGAATGTTCCTACCATGAAATAACCTGCAATATAGGCTGTGAAGGAAAGTATAAGCACTTTCTTAAAACCAATCCGGTCGGCAATTGCACCGGTTAAAAGTGGAAGAAAATACAAGAGCATGGAACCTGTGCCGATAATTGCCCCTTTTTGTACCTGGGTGAAACCAAGTGCCCCGGTATCTTTTGATAATGTAAGATATAGTGCGAAAGCATTATAAAAGCCATACCATGCCCACCGTTCGAATAGTTCAATAAAATTGGAAATCCAGAATACATGCGGAAATTTCTTTATTACCCTTGCTAATCTAGCCATCTGGTGAATTGTTAGATATATATAAGTAGTTTTTCGNNTAAAAAACGAGATAATAACAAAGCCTAAACCTAATAAAGTTTCTCCCCGCAGCATTGCTGTGATATTATATTTATCATGCAGCCAGCCATCAATAATTGTCATATAAACAGGAGGAATATTGGAGATGGAAGAAAGTAACGCATACCTGGTCGAAACCATACCCTTACCGATGACATGAAGTACAATTGCTGAAATACCCACTGCAGCAATCGAAGCTTCGGCTGCCACAGAGAATCCATGCTGTATTAACAGAAAGGGTAGCGTTACGGTTGCAAAGCCCACACTTAAACCATATGGAAAGACAAGGAAAACTATTGAAGATGGCTCAGTCGTTGTTTTCATAATACATAGATTTGATGCTTATGATTTTCCTACTATTATTGGATTTTCGTATACTTCCTTAAAGCAATTTTTATTAGTAAAATATTGTTCAGGAAAATATTGAAACACGTAAACCGAGTTGTTAAACGCACAATATATGTACTGACTAATTCATATATTTAGTAAATTTATGCAATTATTCTTTACATGACAATACATTTTTTGATATATATTTCTGAATATCATGTTGTTAATAAATTAACAACAATATCGCATGGGTTGTCATTATTGATTTATTGCCTGAAGAAGTTGTTTAATTTATTGTAGACGAATAGTTTATCTGGTAAATATTGATGGGATAAGGAATTTACTCGCTCTGATTCCTTGCTGGGCAATCACGTAATGCTCTATAGTGGAGCGTGAAACATGCCAGGTTTATCATAGTGTTACCAATCCCTGCTGGGTAGCATCTGAAAAGGGAACACTTTGTAAGAATACTAACTGCAGGGAATGTGAAGTTTATTGTATTGTTGAAAACTACCCTGATGTAAAATCATTCCTCAAGACTCTTATATCATAAAATGTTTCGGAATCTTTTATTTTCCCGAATAGCTTTCCATCATTTTTTTAAACTCCGGTCGATTTCTTAATGGCGCCCATCTGGGATCCATCTCAAGGATCTTGGTCGAAAGAAATCCAGGAATTGAGAGGAGATATTTTATTTGTTTGATAGCATCATCATATTTGCCAACCATAACATAGATCAGGGCTAAATCTTCAACCAGATATACCCCCTTCCATGCTTCTTTACTTACAGGAAGCAATTTTACAGCCTTTTCACCGGAACTTATTGCCTTATCATCAAGACCAAGTCCCGCATATGCAATACCCAGAGAACTGTATAACCTTTGATCATCAGGAAAATCAATTATCCTCTTTTCAAGAAATATACGGGCTGAATCGTAATAAGCATGCTCTGATTCAGGTTTATTCATCAAACCATAAATTGTTGCGTTATACAGATATTTGGGTCTGAAGTAACCCTGATTTTGAACTACTTTGAAAAGTGATATATCTTTCAGAGCCTCTTCATATTTTCCTTCATAAATATCAATCAAAACATTTGTTTCGATGATAAGTGAATCTGAAAGAGAAGTTTTATTATTCCGTGCAGCGTTACCCAATACTTCTCTTGCCTTCCTCATATCTCCTTCCCATCTGAGATACATCTGGGACAAAAGAGCATAATGAAAATTCAAATCCGGCTTAAGCATAATAGACATATTATAGAATTCCTCAGCTTTAGAATAATCCCTAAGTAAATCATATGTTTCTCCTGCATCCTCAGCTATTTCTACTCTTCCGGGGTCAAGTTCGACGGCTTTCTCAAAATCAGACTTTGCCATCTCCCAGTTTCCGGCACGACGATAAACACAAGCTAACCAGTATTTAGCATCCGAATTCTTAGGCTGATATTTCAATACCAGCTCAAATTGTTTCAGTGCTTCCGGATAATTTAAATAACCATAGTAGTAATAAATCCCTAAAGCAAGGTGAGCGTCAGGGAGGTCAGGAT
>PLLX01000209.1 GCA_003141415.1 Bacteroidales bacterium | reverse complement strand
CATTTTTATTTGCATCGAGTACCTTGAATTCTACTTCCGGGAGTTTATCTTCTCCGCAAATTGATACTCTGTATTCCATATCGGAGTAAAATGTTTTATACAATTCAGCCTCTTCACCTTCAACAAGTATTGCAGCATGATAGTTACCATCATGTGTATATACTCCCAACTCAGGGATACAAACTTTTTTAGCGAATGCTTTGCACTGAGCATCTACATTAAGTGTAGTTGTAACTATAAGCAATGTCAGTATCGGAATTATTCTAGGTATTCTCATGGGGTTAGTTATTTACGAATGTCTTTCTAATCTCAGAAACTGTTGTAGAGAGTTCTTTGAATACTTCAGGTGTCATATCAGTCTTTATTTCTGACTTGAGAATTGTAGTATTTGACGTCTTGTCAAACTCCGGTCTGATTTTTGAGGTTGTGATTGTGATCTTGTCAAAGACCACTTTCAGCTTTTTAACCTGAACTATAAGGTCATCAACTGCCGGATTTCCTTTGCTACTCTCAAGTAAATTTATAAGTATGTCGATTGAAAGTTTCTGATCAATAATTCTGCCGACAAGTTTATTGCCATTAAATTCTTTCATATCAACAAGTTGAGTTGAAATGTATAACCCCTCGAACCATCCTCCTACAAGGACCATAGCTGCAATTGCCGGTTGACCATTATCTGAGAGATATGAATTAGAATTCATGAAAGTTTCGCTTACAATCTCCATAATAACTTCACTGTTATTTATATTTTCCTCAAGTTTGTCAATCTGTGACTGCTCAATTGCCTTAAGGATACCCAGTCCGTCAGCCATCTTTTTGGCGGCATTCATATAATCGATAATCAGTTGCGTTTGTTCGTATAAACTGGCAAAACTTAAATCGCAGGTATAAATTCCCAGATTCAGAGCCATACTTTTATTAGTTACATAACTATTTACATTACCAACAGGATTGAGTAAAGCTTCATCAAACCTTGCGCCAGCAGATTTAATTAGCATAGCTGATTCAAGGGGTGAAGGCAGTGCATTAAATATTTTTTCTGCCTGCTTAATATCCTCTACCACAGCTGCTTTATCTTTTGGAACACTTACAGTTACTTCTTCCTTGGGTGTTTTGGTACCCCCAGACTTACAGCTTATAAGCAGACTGGTAAACATTAAAACTACTATCAGAATTTTTGAACAAATTCCATATTTTTTATTCATGATATAAATATTTAATTGTCAAACCTATTTCACGACTAAATTAGTATAATATTTTTATTTTTCAAAAACCGCTTTAACTAATTGATGGTATTTCTAACTTTGTTTCAAATTCCTAAAAATGATAAAATCAGAGAAGAAAATTAAAGAGCTTGATGAAATACTTAATAAAGATAGTAATATTGTTATAAATGAAGCAATTGAATTGCTTCGTAAGGAAAAGCCTTTTGAAGGTGCGATAGGTTTGCTTACTGCTTTTTATGAAAGGACCGATGATTTCTCAATCAGAAAAACCATAGCGGGCTTTATGAATGATCTGAAGGACCAGGCTGCTTGTCAGGAAATTATAAAGGAAATCAGGAAACAATGGAAATCAGATACAATCAGCATGTTAATATCATCGTGCTGGCAGTCGGGACTCAACTATTCAGATTATTCTCCTGATCTGGCAAAAGTATTTCTTCAGGGAGACTATATAACTGCAATTGAATGTCTTACAGTTATCGAAGAGTCAGTTCATAAATTAAGCAAGGCATCAAAAGATGAAATTATGAAGATGCTTGAGGAAAGCCCTGTTTCCCAAATTAAAGAAAAGAAGGAACTGACACTGGAATTAATTGCGATTCTGGAAAGATAACCTGCTTCTCTCTGCTGCTCTCTGTGCTTCTCCGTGTAACTCTGAATAAGTTCTTCATATTTTTTGTTACACAGAGTGCAAAAGAGGAAACACATAGATACACATAGTTAAAATCAAAATAACGAATTGTATTTTCTTATTCTTGATGTTGTCTCTCACCAAAAATCAGGCTTCCAATTCTTATCATTGTACTTCCCTCCTGCACAGCAATTTCATAATCTCCCGACATTCCCATAGAGATTTCCTTAAAATAATCGCTTGATTTAAAGTAATTGTCTTTAAGCGATTGAAAACAATCTCTCAGGTATCCGAATTCCTTCTTAACCTGATCTTTGTAACATGTAAATGTAGCCATTCCCATCACACCACTGATCCTTATATTTTTCAAATTAGATATATTCTCTGATTTCATATTTTCATTGAGTTCCTGCATAGAAAATCCGAATTTTGTCTCTTCAGTTGCTATATGAATCTGCAGCAGGCAATCGACAACCCTTTTAATTTTTAATGCTTCTGAGTTAACTTTAACTAAAAGATTGTATGAATCAACGGATTGTATCATACTTATGAATGGTACTATATATTTTACTTTATTGCTTTGAAGATGACCAATGAGATGCCATTCAATATCTGACGGGAGAAGATCTTTTTTATCCATAAGTTCCTGAACCCGGTTTTCTCCGAAATATCGCTGTCCTGTATTATAAGCCACTATAATATCGCTTACCGGTTTCGTTTTCGATACTGCGACAAGTTTGACAGATGAGGGGATCTGTGATTTCAGGAAGTGTATATTTCCGGCAATATCGGACATCTCTTGACAAATATTAAACTATAAAAATAATGAAAAGTGAAAACATTAACCGCAAAGGGCGTAAAGGTCACCAAGAAATTGCTTATTCAGATTTACAACATAAAAATTAATAATTTCAAATCAATCCAGCAGATGAATAACCAGTCCGCTACGGAGCTTTGGTTCAAACCAGGTTGATTTGGGAGGCATTATATTACCTGAATCGGCTATTGTAATTAGTTGATTCATTGATACCGGATAAAGTGCAAACGCCACTTTCATCTCACCGCTATCGACCCTCTTTTTAAGTTCATCAAGACCACGGATTCCTCCGATAAAATCAATACGTTTAGATCTGCGGAGATCCTGAATATCAAGTATCGGACTGAGTATCTGATTTGTAAGTATCGTTACATCAAGGACACCTATCGGATCATTGTCATTATAGGTGCCCGCTTTTGCGGTAAGGCTGAACCATTTTCCATTGAGGTACATTGCGAAGTTATGAAGCTTCTTAGGTTTATATGTTTTGCTTCCCTTTTCCTCAATAATAAAACCACATTCCAGCCTGATTAACAATTCATTAGTGGTAAGACCATTCAGGTCCTTAATAGTTCTGTTATAGTCTATTATCTGTAACTGATCAGCAGGGAAATGCACAGCCAGGAAAAAGTTATATTCTTCGGTTCCGTTATAGGACGGGTTATTTTCTCGCTTCTCTTTCCCTACGAGTGCAGCAGCGGCTGTTCTATGATGGCCATCAGCAACATAAGTATATGGAACCTTTTCTGAAAATAGTTTTTCAATCAATTTGTTTGTTTCCGTTTTTTTAATAACCCAGAAATGGTGTCCAAAACCATCCTCTGCAACAAAATCATACTCAGGTTTTTCCAAGCTTACTATCTTATCAACGATCTCATCAATCTCTTTTACCTGGGGATAAGTAAAAAATACCGGTTCAATATTTGCATTATTTATGCGGACATGCACCATACGATCCTGTTCTTTATCAGGGCGGGTAAGTTCATGTTTCTTAATAATGCCATTGAGGTAGTCGTCTACTGATGCACAACCTACGATTCCATACTGGGTACGCCCTTTCATTGTCTGGGCATAAATATAAAAATGCGGTGATTCATCCTGAACCAGCCAGCCGTTTTTTTGCCATTTCCTGAAATTTTCAACCGATTTGTTATATACCTGCTCTGAATGAGTATCAATATCTGCGGGAAGGTCGATTTCCGATCTCGTTATATGAAGGAGTGAACACTCTTTTCCTTTTGCCATCTTTCTGGCTTCATCAGTATTCATCACATCATATGGCAGACAAGCCAGATCTTTTACCAGAGCACGAGGGGGCCTTAACCCCCTGAAAGGTTTAATAACTGCCATTTATTATAAAATATTAAGTACTACTTGTTTACCTTGTATTTTTCGTTCCCTGTCTTGAAATAATCTACAATCTGCCGGGCAGCAGCCAAGCATGCGTACATATTTGCTTCTTCTGTCTGAGCTCCCATTTTTTTTGATGTAAATAAAAAACGGCCTTTGTACTTTTCTTCGAACAATGCAGCGCAATCCGGTGCAACATCCGCGAGATAATGGAAGTCGGGTCTTTCTTCAAATATCTTAAGAAGGCCTTCTTCGTCAATTATTTCTTTTCTTGCGGTATTAATGAGTACTGCATCCTTAGGCATTTTCCTCAAGAGTTGATAACCAATTGACTTTTTGGTTTTATCATTTGCGGGCATATGCAGGGAGATATACTGACATTTCGAGTATAGCTCATCTGTGGTATTGCAGACTTTAACGCCATATTTTTTTATGTCTTTCTCCATAACAAAAGGATCGAAAGTGTAAATATCCATCCCAAATCCTTTTGCAATTTCGGCAACATGTTTCCCCACATTTCCGAATGCATGAATTCCGATTGATTTTCGCCTGAGTTCAGTTCCGGATTTACCAACAAATCCACCGCGAGCCTGGTAAAGCATAAGTGCAAACGCCAGTTCAGCAACAGCATTTGCATTCTGTCCCGGAGTATTCATTGCTACCACATTGTGAGCGGTACATGCAGGCAGATCAATATTATCATAACCGGCACCTGCGCGTACCACAATTTTTAATTCTTTCGCCTTCTCAATTACCTCAGAGGTAACCAGATCACTCCTGACGATCAAGGCATCAACATCTGCTACCGCCGAAAGAAGTTCCGAAACATCCTTATAATTTTCGAGCATAACAAGCTCAAAACCTGCTGCCTCAGTTACTGTACGAATCTGGTTGACTGCAACCGGAGCAAATGCTTTTTCTGTAGCTACAAGTACTTTCATAATGAAGTTTTATTAAACATTAAGACTACAAAGACACCTGCATCACTTAATATTCTGATTAATTAATTCTTTGATTCAAACTCCTTCATTGTATTGACCAGAGCCTGAACACTTTCTTTTGGAAGAGCATTATAAGTAGAAGCGCGGAAGCCACCTACTGAGCGGTGACCTTCAATACCAAGCATGCCATTTGATTTGGCAAAATCGGCAAATGGTTTTTCAAAGTCTTTATACTCCGGAGCCATGACAAAGCATATATTCATGAGGGATCTGTCTTCAGGGTCAGCAATTGTAGGTACAAATAATTTGTTTCTGTCAATCTCATCATACAGGATTTTTGCTTTTTCAATATTCTTCTTCTGAATGGCTATCACACCACCAAGGTTTTTCAGCCAGGTTAGTGTCTGTTGTGCGGCAAAGACCGTAAAGACCGGAGGAGTATTGAACATCGATTCACCTTTAATATGTATCCGGTAGTCGAGCATTGACGGAATCGGATGGGCCACTTTCCCAAGAACATCTTCCTTTACAATGACAAAAGCCATCCCAGCAGGAGCCAGGTTCTTCTGGGCACCACCATAAATTATAGAGTATTTTGAAATATCAACAGGCCTGCTGAAAATATCAGATGACATATCAGCAACAAGAGGTATTTTCACACTAATATCTTTCTTAAGCTCTGTCCCGTATATTGTATTGTTAGTTGTTATATGGAAATAATCTGCATCGGAAGGAATTGTGTAATTTTTTGGAATATAATTAAATAGCTTGTCTTTGGAAGATGCAACTTCCACTACCTCACCAAAAAGCTTTGCTTCTTTAAGAGCTTTCCCGGCCCACTCACCTGTATTGAGATATGCTGCCTTCGTGTTCATCATATTCATCGGGACCATAGCAAACTGCAAACTTGCTCCACCGCCCAGAAACAGAACCTGGTAACCTGCAGGTATATCGAGCAATTCTTTAAAAAGTGCAATTGTGTCGTTCATGCAAGCAACAAATTCCTTACTACGGTGAGAGATCTCAAGTATGGATAAACCTGAGCCTGCGAATTCTTTTATTCCTTCTATCGTTTTATCAATTGTATACTGCGGAAGAATTGAGGGACCGGCATAAAAATTGTGTTTTTTCATAAAGAACTTTTTATAATTAATAATAGATAATTATGAATCTGTAATTTACAAAAATATATAAATAATTATATCATTGGTCATTTAACTCTTACCTGCAATATTTAAATATCAGCAACAAGAGCGCCATTTTTCATTACAGGAATTTTATCAGTAAAATCAGGTGTAAGACAGAATTCAATACAATCATCCAGATTTTTGTTTCTCAACCTGGATCTTTGTGCTGCCTTTTCAATGTATCCTGGCAGATCGGGAGATGCCAGCAACCAAAGATCAATTGCTGCAAGCGTTGAATCACAAATAGTTGTATAACAATTGCTTCTCAGAAGCATATCTGCAATTGCTCCGGCGCAGACAGTATCTTCAATATTGAATCTGTTTTTCCAGCCTGCACATAGTAACAGGACATCCCTGTCCTGCTTAACCAACCATCGTTCCAGTGCTGCTATATTGAGGAAAGATCCAATAACTGTCATAAAAGCCGATAGTGTAAGGTTTATCAGCCCTGTTCCATTTGTAGTGCTGTAAACGATGGTTTTGCCACACACCTTATCTTTTGTGAAATTGAAAGGGGAATTCCCGAAATCAGCAAAATCAAGGACAGAACCGTCACGTTCGGCAGCTACAAGATAACCTTTTGATTTATACTCTTTTGCCTCAGCTATCTCTGAAACTGGTATTATTGAAACCGCACCATTTGCAAAAGCAGTGCATATGGCTGATGATGCACGAAGTATATCTATAATTACTACAATTGAATTTGCGTGTCCTTCGGCTTCAAACAGTGCCGGTGAAAAACACGTTTCCAGTTTTCTTTTACTCATATCAGGTATTCTTCCCTGGTGCTTCTTAGAGTCTTGGTGTCCTGGTGGCATTATTTTTTTGGCCACCTAGGCACAAAGGCACAAAGTTGATACCAAGAGTTTTTCTAAAAGACATAAAATGATTATTAGATCATTTCTTAGCTTTTGTTATAAATAGGCAGGTTAACGATCTTTGCTTTGAGGTCTTTATTCCTGATACGGATATATATTTCTGTATCAGGTTTCCAGTAACCTTTATTCATGTATGCCATTCCAATTCCCTGCTTCATCATAGGAGACATTGTTCCTGAAGTTACTTCGCCTATTTGTTCTCCCCTGACATTTACAACCTCATAATGCTGACGTGGTATACCCCTTTCCATCATAACAAACCCTTTCAGTCTTTTTTGTGTTCCCTCCACTTTCTGCTTAAGTAACAGAGCTTTATCAATAAAATCCTTGCCATTGATAAATTTAGTTATCCAGCCTAGTCCTGCTTCGATTGGCGATGTCTGATCATTGATATCATTTCCGTAAAGACAAAAACCCATTTCCAGACGTAATGTATCGCGGGCACCAAGGCCTATAGGCTTGATATTAAATTCTTTACCAGCTTCAAAAACGGCTTTCCAGAGTTTAGGTCCATCTTCATTTTTAACATATATCTCGCATCCTCCAGCACCTGTATAGCCTGTAGTAGAGAATATTACATCTTTGATTCCTGCAAAATCCAGAACCTTGAATGTATAATATTCCATATCTTCCACAGGTGTTTTAGTGAGCTTCTGCATGGCTTTCAGAGCTAATGGTCCCTGGACGGCAAGCTGGGCTATACCATCTGAGTCATTAATAAGTTCTTTACCGGTTTTCAGGCCGAACCTTTCAGCATTATTCACACACCAGTTCCAGTCTTTTTCAATATTCGCTGCATTTACTACCAAAAGATATTTTTCAGGATTATATCTGTATACCAGCAAGTCGTCAACAATTCCTCCCTTACCGTTCGGAAAGCATGAATATTGTATCTTCCCGTCAAACAAGGCAGAGACATCATTTGTGGTTATATATTGAAGATATTTCAGAGAAGATGGACCCGTAACCCAGAATTCTCCCATATGAGAAACATCAAAAACCCCGATTCCCTCTCTGACTGTAATGTGTTCTTCGGTAATTCCAAAATATTCTACGGGCATATTATAACCTGCAAAAGGAACCATTTTGGCGCCTGCATCCTGGTGAAATTTAATAAAAGCAGTATTTTTCATTAAAATATAATTTTAAACAATAAACAGTTTCCACGATCTTTTTGTGGAATTCGCAAAGCAAACAAATACTTTCCTTAAAAAATCTGATGATTATCAGAATTCAAGGATTTTAAATTCAACTCTCCTGTTTTTAGTCCGTCCGGCAGCGGTGGCATTATCAGATATAGGCTGCAATGAACCATAACCTCTGAATTCCATTCGTGAACGATAGATACCTCTTTGAACCAGGTATTCAACAACTGCCTTTGCTCTGGCTTCCGAAAGTTTAAAGTTAAGTGGTTCACTTCCTGTTTTATCTGTATGCCCTGATATTTCAATTCTCATCTGAGCATTCTCCTTCATAATATTCAATAAATGATCCAGTTCTGTATGTGAACCGGCTGTAAGTATAGATTTCCCGGTTTCAAACAGGATGCTTTTCAGTACGACTTTCTTTCCCACCTTAACTTTAATCAATTCAATATTAAGATTATAGACTACTTTGGACCAGTTTTCAGGAACATCTATTCGTTTCATATCTGATAGAAAACCTGTGGCATGCAGATCAATAAAATAAGATTTCTTTGCCGGCAGTTTCACCCTGTAACTGCCATCCGCATCAGAACTTGCAGTAGTTGCGATAACATCGCCGGTGGAAATATCCTTGACGTCAATTTTTGCTAATACCGATTCACCCGATTCGGAATCTTTGACTTTTCCAATGAGATATACTGCCTGAATATCTGGTGTAACCGGAGATGTCGGGGCAGCTTGTTTTACAACTATTACTGTATCCCTTATAATCACAGTATCACGTTTAGGTGGAGGAGGTGTTACAATTACAGGTTTTGGCGGCAGTATCTTTCCCTGGTATATATCTGATCCACCGAATCCACCACTACGATTCGAAACAAAATAAAATGAGCTGTCATCAACAGGTGAAGGATAATAGAAGATTTCATCCCAGGGCGTGTTTACGGGATAACCATAATTCTTTACAGTGTCCCAGGCGCCAGACTTATTTTTTATGCTATAAAAGATATCAAATCCACCGATTGAGTTATGACCCCTGGAACTGAAAAAAAGAGTGTCTCCGGTTTTTGAAAATCTAACTGCTTCCTCATCATAGATTGTATTAATTATCTTCCCGGCATTTTGTGGTTTTGACCACTTCCGGTCGCTTATCTTCTTTATAAAGTAGATGTCTTTTCCGCCGATATTATCCTTCCCCTTATCTGAGACATAATAAATTTCGTTTCCTGAAGGACTGAATGTAAAAGAGGTTTCGGATCCTCTGGTGTTGATCCCGTATGGAATAGATTCGGGAGTTTTCCAGATACCTTTCTTATTTAATGACACCTTTATATCACCATTATTTGTATAACCGGTATAAACATAGAGCATGTTATTGGCTGAGTTGACAAAAAGAGGAGTTTCACAGTACTTTGTGGTCAGGTTTTTTCCGGCTAAAGTTGCTTGTTCCCATGAATCATTGTTGAACCGTGAAATAAATATGTTTTCATCAAATTTTGTGTCGGGATGACGTTTACCTGATTTCGGAAGCTCCCTTCTTGAGGCAAAATAAATTGTTTTCCCATCAGATGTAAAGACTTCGGAATAATCATCCGAACTAGAGTTTATATTTGGTCCGATATTAACTATAGAAATTCTCAATGTGTCTTTTGTTATAATCAAAGCAGAGTTACATTCCTGAATGCTCTCACGTGCGAGTAAAATATTCTTTTGAGTCTTTTTCCCGGGGGAACTCAGGTACCCGGTAAATTTTTCGATGGCTTCAGAAAATCTTCCGGAATACTGAAGTGATCTTCCGGTTAGTAAAAGAACATCTTCAGCAACATCTTTCTTTAGTCCGATAGCTTTCAAAAAAAAACCGGCTGCTTCTTCTTTTTTGTCTGAAAAAAGAGCCGATACACCTGTTTTATAGTTTAACTCAGCATTTGTATTATTATATATAAGGGCCTGTAAATATTCATTATATGCATCGTTATACCAGATACCTTTTTCACCGTAGTAAGCATTTCCATTAACCACATGTTTCCATGCCTCTTCAAATCCTGATGTCTTAATTTTGAATTCCTTCCGATGGATGGACACATCTGTCTGAGCATCCAGGACTAAGGAACCCAGAAGAAACACAGCTATTAAAGAGTTAAGGAAAAATCGCATAACGTCTGGTTTTAATAATTATAAAAGTAGCACTTATTTCCTTTATCTAAAAAACCTCCATTATTAATAAGGGGGTAATTGTACCCTGGCAGACCAAAATTTTATTATATTTGATTAAAATTCTTTGCACAGTGTTTTAAAATTTTATCTCTCTAAAATTATGGATTACAAATTCATAAACATGGAATATCTTGATTCTGTATCAGGAGGAGATCCCGGGATCATTAATGAAATAGTCGTAATATTTAAGGAACAATCGGTCGAAATATATAATGAGATGAAATCCTATCTGGCATCAAAGAATTATACTTCGCTGGGATTGCTCGCTCACAAAGCAAAGTCATCAGTTGCCATAATGGGGATGACTGAGATGGCAGGTATGTTAAAAACATTTGAACTTCAGGCCAGGGAAGGAAAGGAATCTCAATTATACGAACAGTATCTGGAAAGATTTAAAAGTGAGACAGAGGAGGCGATCAGGGAGCTTGATGATTTAATCAGTAACAGGTTAAAAGGGAATTGAATGATCAATATTGAAAAAAAGGATAAAATAGATATTATATCCTTCTCTGTCAATAAAATAAATGCTCTGATCATCGATGAAATAAGTGAAGTGATTCTTAAAGTTTTTGACAATTCTAATTCAAAAGTAATAATTGATCTTAAGGGTGTTGAATATATTGACAGTTCAGGATTTGGCTGTTTTTTGTCAATAATGAAAGCAGCCAGGAACAATTACGGCATACTGAAATTTGCTAATCCGGAACCCAGAGTTACTGAATTGTTCGAGACACTTCACCTTCATACAGTTTTTCAAATCTACTCCGATATTGATACCTGTATCAGGTCGTTCAGATAATTCTCAATTTACTTTGCTCCCTTACTGAAAGAAAGGTGATCATTCTTTGTATCAACAACAATTGTGTCGTCTTTTGTAACATTACCTCCTATAATTTCTTTTGATAATTCATTGACTATTTCCTTTTGAATCAGCCTTTTTACTGGTCTTGCTCCCAATGGGGGATCATAACCTTTTTCCGTCAACCAGTCAAGAGCACCCTCTTTAACAATAAGTTTAAGATTATAATCGGTAAGCATATGCTCTATATTGTTGAGCTGAATTTTCACAATCTCTTTTATCTGATCTTTATTTAAAGGTCTGAACATTACAATTTCATCAACTCTGTTAAGAAATTCCGGTTTAAGTGTTCTCCTTAATAATGAAAATATATCTTTTCTGAGGAGTTCCTCTTCCTTTTCAGGCATTTTATTATTCCATTTATCCATCCTGTCCCTTATCAGCTCTGATCCAAGGTTTGATGTCATAATAATAATAACGTTCCTGAAATTTATTGTCCGGCCTTTGTTATCAGTAAGTCTTCCCTCATCGAGCACCTGTAAAAGAAGATTGAAAAGATCGGGATGTGCCTTTTCAATTTCATCGAGAAGTACCACAGAATACGGTTTATGCCGGACAGCTTCAGTAAGTTGTCCCCCCTCGTCGTATCCAATATACCCGGGAGGTGCACCAATAAGTCTTGATACCGAATGTCTCTCCTGGTATTCTGACATATCTATACGTGTTAACAGGTTTTCATCATTAAAGAGGAACCCTGCAAGGGCCCTAGCCAATTCCGTTTTTCCGACACCGGTGGTTCCTATGAAGATAAAGGAACCCAAAGGTTTTTTCTGATCCTGCAATCCGGCTCTTGATCTGCGGACCGCATCAGCAACAGCTGTTATGGCCTCGTCCTGTCCTACTACCCTTTTGTGTAATTCAGATTCTAGTTTCAATAACTTATCTTTTTCGCTTTCAAGCATCCGCGATACAGGAATTCCGGTCCATTTAGATACTATAGCTGCGATATCCTCCGATCGGACTTCTTCCTGAATCAGCGATCCTTTGGTTCTTTTCTTTTCGATAAGTTCCTTCAGTTTTGATATTTCCTTTTCGAGCTCAATGATTTTTCCATACCGTATCTCAGCCACTTTTCCATAGTCGCCACTTCTCTCGGCCTGGTCAGCTTCGAAGCGAAGAGATTCTACGGCTTCTTTTTTAACCTGTACCTTTTCAATCATATCTTTTTCAGATCTCCAATCGGCTTTCAGTCCATCTCTTCTCGATTGCATATCAGCGAGTTCACGAGAGATTTTTTCTGCTTTAACTGTATCACCATCCCTCCTTACGGCTTCTTTTTCAATTTCAAGCCGTGTTATCGTTCTTTCCGCTTCATCAATCTCTTCCGGTACTGAATTCATTTCAAGCCTTAACCTGGACGCTGCTTCGTCAATAAGGTCGATTGCTTTATCGGGTAAAAACCTGTCGGTTATATACCTTGTGGACAGGTCCACTGCTGCAATGATCGCTTCGTCTCTGATAATAACTTTATGATGTGTTTCATATTTCTCACGTATACCTCTCAGTATTGAAATGGAATCCGCCCTGTCCGGTTCATCAACCATTACAACCTGAAAACGTCTTTCAAGGGCTTTATCTTTTTCAAAATATTTCTGATATTCACTTAATGTTGTTGCCCCGATGGCTCTCAGCTCACCTCTTGCCAAAGCGGGTTTCAGGATATTGGCTGCATCCATTGCTCCTTCGGATTTACCTGCACCTACAAGAGTATGAATCTCGTCGATAAAGAGAACTATCTCCCCGTTTGATCCTATAACTTCATTCACAACCGATTTTAATCTCTCTTCAAACTCCCCTTTATATTTTGCTCCGGCAATAAGAGCGCCCATATCAAGAGAGTAAATTATCTTAGCTTTAATATCTTCCGGAACATCTCCCCTTATTATCCTGTGAGCCAGGCCTTCGGCGATAGCTGTTTTGCCAACACCTGGTTCCCCGATCAACAACGGATTGTTTTTTGTGCGACGTGTCAGTATCTGCAATATACGGCGGATTTCATCATCCCTTCCGATAACCGGATCAAGTTTTCCTGAACGTGCCCTCTCATTAAGATTTATAGCATACCTGTTCAATGAATTAAAAGTATCTTCTGAGGTCTGGCTTTCGACAGTTGCTCCCTTTCTGAGTTCATTGACAGCTGCAATCAACTCTTTCATGGTTACTCCGTTATCCTTAAGAATCACTGCGGTTCTGTCTTCAGTATCAAGAATACCCATCAGCAGATGTTCTGATGAAACGAATTTGTCTTTCATTCGTGAAGCATGGTCATTTGCCTTTCTGAATGCCTCTGATACTGAAGAAGATACATAGGACTCAGCACCACTAACCTTTGGATATGAATCAATAAGCTGATCGATCTCTTTTGTCAGGGATAAAGTATTGACTCCCATCTTTCCGAAAAGGAAATTTGTGATACTCTCTGCTTCGCTCATGACCCCCTTGAGAATATGAGCACATTCAACTGCCTGCTGGCCTTTTGCAGCAGCGATATTGAATGCTTTATCAACAGATTCCTGAGCTTTTAATGTGAAATTGCTTAAATTCATAATATTGTATTTGAATACCGGTCTGCAAAATTGCTGCCAGTTATTATCAATATGACTTTATTGTCGTTTTGACATCTTATTATCAGCATTTTATGTCAATGTGGCAATGGAGTTACCTTAAAAAAAAGAAATCCATTAACCGCCAAGGTCGCAAAGATTTTACGCAAAGATTGCAAAGAGCTGAATTATAATGCTTTGACTTTGCGCACTTTGCGCCTTCTTAGCGTGCTTTGCGGTTAAAAGAAATTTAGAGCTATATTTGAACCAAATTCTGAATTATGAGTAAAGTTTTATGGAAACCCGGAACGATGATTTATCCTTTACCGGCGGTGATGGTAAGCTGCGGATCTATTCCTGAAGAGTATAATATTATGACAGTTTCATGGACAGGTACTATCTGCTCAAATCCGGCAATGTGTTATATTTCTGTGAGGCCGGAGCGTCATTCATATAATATTATTAAGAAGAATGGTGAGTTTGTTATAAACCTGACAACAAAATCACTTGCGTTTGCCACTGATTGGTGTGGTGTGAAATCGGGAAAAGATCATAAAAAGTTCTCTGAAATGGGATTGACTCCTGTTCCGGCTTCAAAATTAAAAGCGCCCTTGATTAAAGAATCACCTGTAAATATTGAATGTATTGTTAAAGAGATAAAAGAACTCGGATCTCACCACATGTTTATATCAGAGGTAGTTGCCATAAATGCTGATGAAAAATATATTGACGAGAAGAGTGGTCTCTTTAAATTAAATGAAGCAGGTCCTATTTGCTATTCACATGGGAAATACTACGAGACAGGACCGTTAATCGGAAAATTTGGTTATTCGGTAGAGAAGAAAAACAAGAAGAGATAGATCTCCATCCCATACAACAGATTAATGCCGGAGAGTACCGAACGTTAATAAATTAGCCTTAATCAATGGAATTCAATACCGCTGGTGTTGGACAACTACGCCGAATTATAAGCACAGATGTGATTGTTGTTATTAGAATTTGACGCCTTCAGAATCGGGTTGGGTAGACAAACAATCAGATTAAACCAAAAAACATTAATTAGGATTCTTTGTCCCGAATAACTAATTTCATATCTTCAAAGCTGGAATTATTTATGTGATGCAGTATGAGTGAGAAGATCCTGGAAACCCTTATGCAATTATTTGCGATAATCGCAAAACCTCAGAGTAACGACAAAGAAAGAAGAGGTGTTGTTGAGGTTTTTCTCAGACGTTTATTGAACCAGGAACTGGTAAGTAAATATCTCTACACGTATGATGAAAAATTTGAAGAAGCCAGGAAAAAGCTTGAAAAGAGCAGTACAGAAAGACGTGAAGGAGCCATAGCAATCAGGATCAGGAAGCTTTGTAAAGAGATCAACGAACAGGGTCAGCTCGATCAGGAACAGAGAATAGTTGTAGTAATGCAGGCACTTGAATTCTGCAAAACGGGCGGAAAGGAAGTAAGTTCTCTTGAGCTTGGTTTTATAAGTACTCTGGCAGAAGGATTAAACATTACCCCTGAGGAATATAAATTTATTGAAAGCTTCGTTCTGAATTCATTTACAAATGTCCCGGCAACCCCCGATCTTTTAATAATTAACGGAATTAAAAAATTTGACCACAAAGAGGCCAAGCATGCATATAAAGATTTATTGAAAGGGCATATATGGATACTTTTTGTGCCATCTGTAAATAAATACTTTGTAAGGTTTATTGGTTCCGGTGAACTTTCGATGAATGGACAGTTGCTTCAGGAGGACAAAGCATATCCTTTCAGCCAGGGTTCATCTATTAAAGGATATAAAATAACTCCAATTTATTATTGGGATGTAACAATGCAATTCCTCAAAGAGGAGTTCAAAGCATCGAGAGTAGTTTATGAAGTAAATAATCTTGAATTCCGGTTCAAAAGTGGAACCGTGGGTATTCATCATATGAGTTTCAAGGAAGAATCGGGCAGGATGGTGGGAATAATGGGCGCCAGCGGTGCAGGAAAATCGACTCTACTTGGTGTTTTAAATGGCATATCCGATCCTTATGACGGGGAAGTTCTGATTAATGGGATAAGCATACACAGGGAGAAAGAAAAAATCAAAGGTCTTATCGGATATGTTTCACAGGACGATCTGCTCATTGAAGAACTTACGGTTTTTGAAAATCTCTATTACAATGCTAAGTTATGCTTTGATAACCTGACTGAAGAAGAGATAATCATCAGAGTGGACAGTGTTCTGAAAAATCTGGGGCTTTATGAAATAAGGAATATTCAGGTTGGCAATCCACTGAACAAGAAAATCAGTGGCGGGCAACGAAAGAGGCTCAACATCTCTCTTGAACTAATACGCGAACCAGCCATAATGTTTCTCGATGAACCAACATCCGGACTTTCATCGCGCGACTCTGAAAATATTCTTGATCTTTTAAAGGAACTCGCACGGAAGGGCAAACTTCTGTTTATTGTGATCCATCAACCATCATCTGAGATATTTAAGATGTTTGATAAGCTGATTATCCTCGATACCGGCGGATATCTTATTTATAATGGTAACCCTGTGGATTCAATTGAGTATTTCAAAAGAAAGATTGAACAGGTAAGTTATAATGACAGCGAATGTTATGTGTGTGGTAATGTTAATCCTGAACAAATATTCAATATTGTTGAGACTAAGGTATTTACAGAAAGCGGGCAACCTACAGAAACGCGCAGGATTTCACCGGCTGACTGGAGTAACCTTTATAAAGAAGAAAAGAAGGAGGATAAGCGTGAGCCTGGCGGTTCAATACCAGAAATAAATTTCAAGACACCGAATAAGCTTAAACAATTTATCGTTTTTACAAAAAGGGATGTTCTTTCCAAGATTGCTGACACACAATATCTTCTTATTACCCTTCTGGAAGCGCCAGTCCTTGCATTTTTTCTTGCTTTCCTCATCAGGTATTTTGATGAAAGTATCAAAAACCCACATTATACACTCTACGACAACAGCAACCTCCCGATTTATATTTTTATGTCGGTGATCGTCGCTATTTTCATGGGACTTATTGTAAGTGCGGAAGAGATTATAAAGGATAGAAAAATCCTTAAACGGGAGGCTTTCCTGAATCTCAGCTGGAATAGCTATCTGATGTCAAAAGTTTTTGTTCAGTTTGCAATATCGGCAATTCAGGCTTTCACATTTGTATTAATTGGCAACAGCATTACTGAAATCAAGGGAATGATGTTCGAGTACTGGCTCGTCCTGTTTTCATGCTGGGCAGGGGCAAATATGCTCGGACTTGTTATCTCCGACAGCTTCAAAGCTGTTGTTACCATATACATACTTATCCCTTTCCTTGTTATTCCACAGATTATTTTAAGCGGAGTAATTGTCAAGTTTGAGAAACTTAATCCGAATATCTCGTCACCTGTTTCAATTCCGTTATATGGGGAGTTTATTACAGCCCGGTGGGGTTACGAGGCGCTTGCAGTTAAACAGTTCATAGGCAACAAATATGAGCAACCTTTTTATCTGCTGGAAAAAGACATGAGCAAGGCCCAGTTTAAGAAAGATTACTGGAATGTTGAGATAAAGGGTGCTCTTGATAATATAATCAATGACTTAGATAAAGGATTGAAAGACAAAGAATTCACAGATAATCTTCTTCTGGTATCGAATGAAATTAATAAGCAGCTTCTGCTTATTCCTGAAATCAATTTTGCCTACGCTGATCAGTTGACCCCCGACAAAGTCACCCGTGAGATTGCTAATGCTGCCCTTGGTTATGTTGAATCGATCAGGAAACTTTATGTGAGGCTCTACAATGATGCAAGCGACCGGAAAGAAGCTTTGAAATCGAGCCTGACAGGGGAAAATCTGCAGAAATTTCTGAAGCTAAGAGATAACTACTATAATAAATCGCTAGAGGAATTTGTAAGGGACAAAAATGAGTCGACCAAGATCATTATTTATAAGGGCGAATTGGTTCAGAAACTTGATCCCATATTTATGGATTCCAAGTACAAATTTGTCAGGGCACATTTTTATGCACCCGAAAAACAGATTTTCGGACTGAAAGTTGACACATATATTGTTAATGTTATTGTTCTCTGGATCATAACATTCTTTCTTTATCTGGTTCTCTATTTCAGATTACTTAAGAAGGTTCTCGATTCAGGTGAAGATGTACTCGGGAAAAAGATAAAAGGTTCTGATTAGATCAGAACAATAGTAAATTAAAGAGGCTGCCTTTGGAGAGGCAGCCTCTTTAATTTTTGGAACAACCGATCTTTTTTAGAATAACTTCAAAAATCAATTATTCAACAATCTCAATCATTTTAAATGGGACCCTGATTATAGATTCATAATCCTCTCCTGCCTCAAGCATATCCTCATCGTCTTCCTCATAATACCAATTCACTTCAACCTCATTTTTAGACTTGTGTATCGCTTCAAGTTTCTTGAATACATCGAGGATACACTTTGATGAACTTGTGTTGAAATATTCCAAACGTATATTTACTACAGTTTTTGCAAGCGGAGACTCTTTATATGTATCAAGCCAGTCCACTATAGGTTTATAGAATTCTACTGAGTTTTCNNCCTTTTATTTCAAAGACACCTTCCGTAGAATCAAATTTAACTGTAGGAGTTTTAGGGGTTCCTTCGATGATGATCGGTTCCATATTTATCAGGTTTAAAAATTGTTTTGCTTTTCTTCGTTAACTAAAATATCAAGATAGAAAAATGAGTAATGACTATTATATTCTTTAAACGAGTATTCAAGTTTATTGCCTGTTTTCCTTGCTATATCAACAAGACCGAGACCGCCTCCACCTTTGGCTGAAATTCTCTGGTGGTTCAGAATAAACTTATACAGTTCCTTAATCTCCTCGTGACTCGATCTGTTAATCCGCTTTATTTTCTCTTCAAGTTTCTCAATGTTCTCAACACGCACAAAATTGCCGGTAATTATTCTATAACCGTCACTAACCTTCTTCACTACAACCAGGCCAAACCTTTCAGATGTCTGATCCTCAAAGTCATCGGGTACACGGTCAACATGATGGTATAAATTCTGAAGGCTTTCAACCAGGACATTATATACTTTTTTCCTCAGTTTTGAATGTACATTAACCACAACCATCTTATCCTCAACAGTGTCAAGAACATGATTTATGACATCCGAATCAACATTACCTTTATAGTAAAGTATTGTATTCCCGGCAGACAGGTCTGAAAAGTAATTCTCTATATTAAAGCTCATTTAAGCTTCATTTTAGATATGCTCTAGTTTTTCCGATAACAAATATAATAAAAATATAAAGTTACCAAATTATAACTTGCCCACTTTCAGGATTTTTAAATAATGGTTAACTTTTTGATAAATGTAACTGAATGTTATGATCAACATCACTTATAATGTGATATCAGGGCTTCTCATTTTTTTTGTTCCCTGGTACATCTCAAATTTCAGGAGAATGCATTCCAATGCGCCATTGAAAAGAGTGTGCTTTTCTTTGGGTTTCAGACCAACGTGCTTTAGTGACTCTTTGTTTGAAGTTATTAACCACGCAGTGGTACCGGGGAAATTATGTTTCAATGTTGTTCCGATCATACCATATAACAGATCAATTTCTTCAGGCTGAATTCTTTGTCCATATGGTGGATTCAGAAACACGAATCCATGTTCATCAATTGATTTAAGATCCTTAAAATCAGATATTTCAAGAGATATTGCATCGTTCAACCCAGCTCTTGCAACATTAGCTTTAGCATATTGTAAAGTCTGTTCCGAGATATCGCTTCCAAATATTTTTACAGGAGAAAGTACGATCTGATTATTACAATCAAGTTTAATCTTTTCAAATAGTTCTTCATCAAAATCCTTCCATCTTTGAAATCCAAAGAAATTTCGGAATTTTCCAGGTGGAATTTTACATGCTATCAACCCTGCCTCTACAGGTATGGTGCCAGATCCACACATTGGATCCGTCAGAGTTGCAGATACATTCCATCCGGATAAGAGTATAATACCTGCTGCAAGAACTTCATTAAGCGGAGCTGATGACTGCTCCTGCCTATAACCACGTTTAAACAAAGGCACAACTGAAGAGTCAATCGAAATTGTAACAAGATCATTACTTATATGAAGGTTTATGAGAATTCTGGGATCACTTGTATCAACAGAAGGACGCGTTCCAGTCTTGTTCCTGAAAGAATCGGCAATAGCATCCTTAAGAATAAGTCCGGCATATCCGGTATGTCCAAAATGAGGCGAATTAATTACAGGCGTAATGGAAAAAGTATCATCGGGATCCATAATCCTATCCCATTCTATCTTTTTTCCGGCTTTATAAAGATCATCTTTTGACCTTATTCTAAAATCAGCTATTGGCATCAGTACCGATAAGGCAGTTCTTATACAGTAGTTTACCCGGTATAACAGACTCATGTCACCTTCGAACAATACTGCACGGTTTGCAGTTTGCACCTTTCCGGCTCCCAGATTGATAAGTTCTTCTGAAAGAACTTTTTCAAGTCCGTACAGAGTCTTAGCTACAAATCTCATTATGAATTTATTGACACCTTATTAATGACTACCCAAAATAGTATCATAATTCTTTTTATCCGAAATAACCTTGAGTGCTTTATCAATCACTTTATCGTTCTCATTCACAATCTGAAAATATTCATTAAGCTGCCACATATTATTCGCAACTAATCCCTTAAGTATTAATAGGAGTTCTTCTTTCGATTTGTTAAATTGCTCTTCATTGAATTTGACTCCGGCAGATTCTCCTTTAGCTATGAATGATTTAATATCCTCAGGGCTGAAATTAAATTTTGTCTTAAAGTTATCAAATGTTTTATATTCGGAATTTAACAATGTCCTGTTCTTATCATAAAACTCAAGAGTGAAGGATCTTAGAACATCTTTTGCGGAAAGTTTATTAACATAGGCAGAATTGGATGAAGTATCTGCAGACACGAATACATCAGGCATTATTCCGCCGCCGCCATACACAACACGTCTGTTAATCAATGTTTTAAACTTTAAAGAATCAGGCAGGCGGACGCTATCAGGGGACATCATCTCGCCATCGGTAAATCTTTTATAGAAGTTCTCCATGTATTTGTCATAACCCTCATTATAAGGTCTCTGTATAGATCTTCCCGTGGGTGTGTAATAACGTGCTATTGTGAGTCTTATCATAGAACCATCCGTAAGATAAAACCCGTTCTGAACCAATCCTTTACCAAAGGTCCGTCTACCCATAATAATTCCACGGTCCCAATCCTGCATGGCCCCGGCAAAGATCTCACTCGCTGATGCTGAACCTTCATCAGTAAGAACGACTACTCTCGAAGCAGAAAGACTTCCATTACCGGATGAATTAAAATCCTGTCTCGGTGTTTTTCTTCCGACTAAATAAACAAGTAGTTTCTGATCCGAAAAGAACTTCTCAGCCAATTCTGTTGCTGCAAGCATATAGCCACCACCATTTTCCCGTAAATCGAGAACCAGGTTTTTCATATTGCTCTTTTTGAGTTTAATGACTGCATCTGAGAACTCTTTTTCTGTGGTTGCGGCAAACTTGTTCAGTTTAATATATCCTGTTTCTTTATCAAGCATATATGAAGCATCAACGCTGTAAATTGGTATTTTATCACGAATAATTGTGAAATCGAGGAGATCCGTTACTCCTTTTCTATATACGGTGATATTTACTTTTGTTCCTTTTTGTCCCATTAATCTGTTGCGAACTCCTGGGGTTGTAATATTTATTCCTGTTACCTTTTCCTTTTCAATTGTCAGAATTCTGTCCCCGGCCTTTATTCCCACTTTTTCTGAAGGTCCTCCGCTAATGGGTTCAATAATTATGATCGAGTCACGCAAAATATTAAACGAGACACCAATTCCTTCAAAATTACCATTCAGAGGTTCATTCATATCTTTAACATCTTTTGCGGAAATATAAGTTGAATGCGGGTCAAGGTTTTTCAACACCTCAACTATTGCCTTTTCAGTAAGCATGTCCAGATTAACTGAATCAACATAAAATGCATCAACCAGATTCAAAGTTCTGCCAAATTTAAATGTCCCTTCATTCATTACCTGAGAACTGGCTGTTAACGTTACCAGTAACAATGAAACTGTCAGAACTGCGCCGTTTAATATTCTTTTCTTCATATTTTGATTTTCAATTTTATATTATTCTTCAACAATTTAAAAACCTTAAAGTTCTATTAAATCCGGGGTTTGAGGTATGTGGCAAGCGGTTTGCGGTCATTCCCATTCTATAGTAGAAGGTGGTTTTGAGCTGATGTCATAAACGACCCTGTTAATTCCTTTGACCTTATTAATAATTTCATTTGATATTAACCCAAGAAATTCATATGGCAGATGTGACCAATCGGCTGTCATACCATCGGTTGAACCTACTGCTCTTAGCACTACAGCATTTTCATAAGTTCGTTCATCTCCCATCACCCCAACTGACTGAACAGGCAGAAGAATTACACCTGCCTGCCAGACAGAATCGTACAGCCCGTGTTTTTTGAGTCCTTCGATAAAAATATCGTCCGCTTCTTTTAGTATCTCAAGTTTTTCTCTTGTCATTTTCCCAAGTAACCGGATCGCTAATCCCGGACCAGGGAATGGATGTCTTTTAACTATAAAATCAGGAAGCCCCAGAGCCTGTCCAACTCTTCTCACTTCATCTTTAAAAAGAAGTCGAAGCGGTTCCACTACTTTCAGATGCATCTTTTCAGGCAGACCACCAACATTATGATGTGACTTAATTGTTGCAGAAGGGCCGTTAACTGAAACCGATTCAATGACATCGGGGTAAATTGTTCCCTGTGCGAGCCATTTAACATCTTTAACTTTTTTTGCTTCAGTATCAAAAACTTCAATAAATACACGTCCGATTATCTTCCGTTTAGTCTCCGGATCACTAACTCCTTCAAGCTGGTCGAGGAACCTGTCGCATGCATCAACTCCAACAACATTAAGTCCGAGTCCAAGATACGATTCAAGCACCTTGTTAAATTCATTCTTCCGTAGTAAGCCATTATCTACGAAAATACATGTAAGGTTTTTGCCTATTGCTTTATGGAGCAGAAACGCAGCAACAGAAGAGTCAACACCGCCTGAGAGACCAAGGATCACCTTATCATCACCTAACTTCTCTTTCAGGTCCACTACTGTTGTCCCTACAAATGAATCCGCTGTCCAGTTCTGAGAACATTTGCAAATATCGGTTACAAAGTTCTTAAGTATCTGAGTTCCATCAGTAGTATGATAAACTTCAGGATGGAATTGAATTCCCCATGTATTTTCCCCCTTTATATGATATGCCGCTGCTTCTACATCAGCTGTCGAGCCGGTAATCTCATATCCTGGTGGAATCGATGCAATAGTGTCAGCATGTGACATCCAGACCTGGGTTCCAGGTTTAATATCAGCGAAGAGCGGATCATTACTATTAACAGAGATAAGTTTTGCTCTGCCATATTCGCGAATTCCTGAAGGCTTAACTTCTCCACCATAATTCTGAACCAGGAATTGTGCCCCGTAACAGACACCAAGCAATGGAGTAATTCCCTTGATTTTTGAAAGGTCGGGAGAAGGAGCATTTTTATCGCGTACTGATGACGGACTACCTGATAAGATTACCCCTTTAACATTATTATCCGGAGTTGGGAAATGGTTGAACGGGTATATCTCGCAATAAACATTAAGTTCACGTATTCTCCTGGCTATCAATTGAGTATACTGAGATCCAAAATCGAGTATTAAAATTTTTTCCTGCAAGACTTTATTATTTTATTAAAATGGTCACAAAGATAGAAATTCTTTTATTAAAGATCAGTAATATTCCCCACCTCATAACTCTTGCCATCTATTGCGGGATATGTTTCAGGAAATAATGTCCGGGCCTCATCCACCAGAGGTTCAATATCTTTGTACCGGGCTGAGAAATGGCCAATAATAAGCGCACCCACATTGGCATTAAGTGCAGTTTTTGCGGCATCAAGAGTTGTTGAGTGACATGTTATTTCTGCAAGATCTTTTTTGCTTTTATCGAAAGTAGCTTCGTGGTACAAAAGGCTCACCTCCTTTACGAACGAAGCCAGCCGTTTGAAATATTTCGTGTCGCTGCAATAGGCATAGGACAGAGGGTTCGGAGGAGGGAGTGTCAGGTCTTCATTTTTTATAATGGTACCATCGGTGGTGATAAAATCTTCTCCTTTTTTGATAGCAGGAATTCTTATCTGTGGAATATGAAACTTATCGATGCACTCTTTCAAAATTTTCCTGTCAGATATTTTTTCTCTGAAGAGGAAGCCATAAGCGGGGACCCTGTGTTGAAGAGGAAAAGATGCAACAGTAAGATACTTATCATCCAGTATATTGACTGGGTCTTTGCCTGAAAGGGGTATAAAATCAACTTCAAAGCTTAGTTTAATATCAAAATCATTGAGATGTGATTTTAGAATTTTATCATAGTTTTCAGGTGCATAAAGATGAACAGGGTTTGTTCTTCCCATTAAGCTAAAGGTCGACAGCAGTCCGTAAAGACCGAAGACATGATCGCCGTGAAGATGGCTTATGAAGATATGGTTTATTTTTGCGAATCTTATCCTGGTTTTTCTGAGTTGCATCTGTGTACCTTCACCACAGTCTATTAAAAATAACCGCTCATGCGCATTGAGCACATGAGCGGANNCTTTATGATATCATTTTTTCAGCATCATCAACCGTTCCTGTTATTGTAAGTACGGTATCGAGCTGAGAAATAGTGATAAGTCGTTCAACAGCTTCATTAAGTCCGCAAAGAACGAATGTACCACCTGCATTTTTACATAATCTGTTGGCTACCAATATAGCACTTAACCCAGATGAATCGCAATACTGACATTTTTCAAGATCGAGGATGATATTCTTTTCACCCTTTCCTGAGACAAGCACGAGTTCCGACTTAAGTGCTGGAGCAATGTGCGTATCAAGCTTTTCCGACTGTATCTGAATAACTGTGCTGTTATTCCGGCTCTCAATATTAAAATCCATAGTAATAAAATTTGATAGCCTAAATTTAATTAATTTTTCGATTTCTTGGAAGCTTTATTCTCTTTTTCTTCCATTTCTTCTTTTAAGGCAGCCAGCTGAGAGATATCTCCAAGTGTTGTTTTTTCAGAATTTGATTTCTGTTTCCTTGTAGTTTTCTTTGGTGAAGCAGGTTCTGCTTTCTTTACAGGAGCCTCAGCAGCTTTCTTTTCATCTTCAAATACTCTGCTATGTGATACGATGATTTTCTTAGCTGATTTATTAAATTCAATGACTTTGAACATCAGTTTTTCATCAACTTTTGCCATCATTCCATCCTCTTTTACCAGATGTTTTGGAGTAACAAATCCTTCAACACCATAAGGAAGAGCTATAACGGCACCTTTGTCGAATACTTCAACAACTGTACCTTCGTGAACTGAATCCATGGTAAAGAGATTCTCGAAAACATCCCATGGGTTCTCTTCAAGCTGTTTGTGACCAAGGCTCAGACGTCTGTTTTCTTTGTCAATTTCGAGTACAACTACTTCTATATCAGCATCAATAGCTGTGAATTCTGCTGGATGTTTGATTTTCTTCGTCCACGACAAATCAGAAATATGAATAAGGCCGTCAACTCCTTCCTCAATCTCAACGAATACACCGAAGTTGGTAAAGTTTCTAACTTTGGCAGTATGTCGTGAACCTACAGTATATTTTTCATCAATGTTCTGCCATGGATCAGCTTTAAGTTGTTTGATACCAAGAGACATTTTTCTCTCATTCCTGTCGAGTGTCAGAATTACAGCTTCAATTTCATCGCCTACTTTCAGGAACTCCTGGGCACTCCTAAGATGCTGTGACCAGGACATTTCAGATACATGTATCAAACCTTCAACACCCGGTGCAATTTCAACAAAAGCACCATAATCAGCCATAACAACTACTTTTCCTTTTACCTTATCGCCGATATTCATGTTCGGATCGACAGAATCCCATGGATGTGAAGTCAATTGTTTAAGACCGAGAGCGATTCTTTTCTTATCATCATCAAAATCGAGAATAACCACATTGAGTTTCTGATCGAGCTGTACAATTTCCTCAGGATGATTGACTCTGCCCCATGAAAGGTCAGTAATATGAATAAGGCCGTCTACACCGCCAAGGTCGATGAAAACGCCATAAGAAGTTATATTTTTAACGGTTCCCTCAAGAACCTGTCCTTTTTCAAGTTTTGCGATGATCTCTTTTTTCTGTTGTTCAAGTTCAGCCTCGATTAGAGCTTTATGAGAAACAACGACGTTTTTGAACTCCTGGTTTATTTTAACAACCTTGAATTCCATTGTTTTACCAACAAAAACATCATAGTCGCGAATAGGTTTAACGTCAATCTGTGAACCCGGAAGGAAAGCTTCAATACCAAAAACATCCACGATCATACCACCTTTGGTGCGGCATTTTATGTAACCTGTAATGATTTCATCTTTTTCAAGTGAAGCATTAACCCTGTCCCAGGAATTAATTGCACGCGCTTTTTTATGAGAAAGCAGAAGCTGTCCTTTTTTATCTTCCTGGCTTTCAACATATACTTCAACCTTATCACCAACTTTTAGATTTGGATTATAACGGAATTCATTTAAACTGACAACGCCTTCCGATTTGTAGCCTATATTGATTACGACTTCGCGCAAGGTCAACTGAATAACTGTACCGATCACAACTTCATCAACTGCAACAGTAGATAGCGTCTCATCGTAAAGTGATTCATACTCCTTATATTTTGGTGAATTACGGAGTTCTTCGCTCTCGAATGTATCCCAGTCAAAATCTTCAGCTGAAGCGGCAATTCTTGGTTCAGCTTTTGTTTTAATTTCTTTTTCAGGCTCAGTTTCCTGTTCAGCCTGTACTTTTTTCGATCTCTTTTCTTTCTTTACTTCGGAATCGAATCCGTAATCTTCCGCTTTTACAACTTCCGTAACATTTTCCATTTCAGGAAGTTCTTCTGTAATAACAGTAGGTACCTCATCTGAAATTAATGTTTCGGTTGCAACAACTTGTTTTTCTCTTTTTTCTTTAGTTTTTGCTTTTTTTACCTCTTTTACCGGGGCTTCGCTTTCTTCAACAACCTCCTTTTTGGTCGTTTTCTTTTTGTTTTCAGTCATAAGTTTAAATTAAAAGAACTAATAATTAATAAGTTAGACATTATTTTGTATGAAAAATTGGTTGCAAAGATATGTTATTTTTTAAAATTGACATAATATTGAGTAGATTTTCACTTAGTTAAATCATCATTTGTCTGTCGCTGCGCTTCGTCTTAAAGGGCTTCGTCCTGTCTTCAAGTCTTTAGGTCCTGCGGGCTGTCTCTTCTAAAAAATTAGTCTCTACACTTCAAGACAGCGACCAGAGGTAGCAAGACAGGCCGCAGGCCGTTAAGACTTCCGGTCCTCGAAACCAAAATTTCTATAATACATTTGTTATATTATCTTTGCATAATTGATGAACTTATTACCTAAAATATCTGAGGATTTATGAGAATTATGGTTGTTGGGTCAGGTTATGTTGGTCTGGTGACTGGTGCCTGTTTTGCTGAAAGTGGAGTTAATGTAACCTGTGTTGATGTAGATACTAATAAAATACAACAACTTAAGGATGGGGCAATTCCGATTTATGAACCAGGTCTCGAAGGTATTGTCAGGAGCAATATTGATAAAAAACGGCTTTCCTTTGCGGCAGATATAAAAGAAGGAATTGATGGATCGGAGGTAATTTTTATTGCAGTAGGGACACCTCCGGGTGAAGATGGTTCTGCTGATCTGAAACATGTTCTGAATGTTGCAAAAGAAATTGGACATGTTTTAACAAAATACATAGTCGTAGTAACAAAAAGTACCGTACCGGTTGGAACATCTGAAAAGATTCGTAATACCATTCAGTATGAACTCGATAAACGCAATGTATCCATTCCATTCGATATGGCATCTAATCCCGAATTTCTGAAAGAGGGGGCTGCAATCGACGACTTTCTTAAACCTGAAAGAATTGTTATCGGTATTGATAATGAAAAAACCAGGGAGATTATGAACAGGTTATATATGCCATTCGTTCTGAATAATCATCCGATCCTTTTCATGGATATTGCTTCCGCAGAGATTACAAAATATGCTGCAAATGCAATGCTGGCTACACGAATCAGTTTCATTAATGAAATAGCAAATCTATGCGATATTCTTGGCGCCGACATTAATAACGTACGGAAAGGTATTGGGAGCGATTCGAGGATTGGCAGTAAATTTATCTATCCCGGTACAGGATACGGAGGTTCTTGTTTTCCAAAGGACGTAAAAGCTATTCTAAGAACAGCCAGAGACAATGGTTATGAGCTCAATGTAATCAAAGCTGTCGAGAAAGCCAATGAGTACCAGAAAAATGTAATTTTCAGCAAAATGACTAAATTCTTTAATGATAATCTGAAAAACAAGATATTCGGAATATGGGGGTTATCATTCAAACCTAAAACAGATGATATAAGAGAATCCTCTTCTATCATTCTGATTGAAAAACTTCTTGCAGCCGGGGCCTCGGTCAGAGCTTATGATCCGGCGGCAATTAATGAAACGAAAAAGCTGCTTGGAAACCAAATTGAGTACACATCCGATCCCTATGAAGCACTGATTAATGCTGATGCAGTTGCATTGATGACTGAATGGTCGGAATTCCACCTTCCTGATTTTAACAGAATGTCTGAATTAATGAAAGGAAAGGTCATTTTTGACGGCAGGAATATTTATGACCCCGCTCAGCTCAGAAAGCTTGGATTTACTTATTTTGGGATAGGAAGAAGATAGGCAAAAGGCAAAAGTAAAGACAAAAGATAAAAATCACAATACAAAAGTAAAAGTCGGATCACTCCGTGAAAACTCCTTGAAATGGAACGCGGAACGTGAAACGCGAAACGCGAAACGAAAAACGAATAATATGAAAGGAATAATACTCGCCGGAGGATCAGGGACAAGGCTTTATCCGATAACCAGTGCAATATCAAAACAGATGTTGCCGGTATACGATAAACCTATGATTTATTATCCTTTATCGGTTCTGATGCTGGCTGGTATCCGGGAAATATTGATAATTTCTACTCCCAGGGACCTCCCCGGATTTAAGAACCTGCTTGGTGACGGAAAATCACTTGGATTAAATTTCAGCTACAAGGAACAACCATCGCCTGACGGACTTGCCCAGGCATTTATACTTGGCGAGGAATTTATAGGTAACGATACGGTATGTATGATCCTTGGTGATAATATTTTTTACGGACATGGCTTTGGTGATGCCCTTCTCAAAACTGCTGAAATTATCAAAGGTGCCTGTATCTTTGGATATTATGTTACCGATCCTGAGCGTTACGGAGTTGTTGAATTTAATAAGGATAAAAAGGTTCTAAGCATTGAGGAGAAGCCAGTGCAACCTAAATCAAACTATGCAGTTACGGGTCTCTATTTTTATGATAATACCGTTGTAAAAAAAGCCAAATCGCTTAAACCATCACCTCGCGGTGAACTTGAAATAACTGATCTTAACAGAGTATACCTGGAAGAAGGCACTCTCGATATAAAACTCATGGGAAGAGGTATGGCATGGTTGGATACAGGTACCTACGAAAGTTTGCTGCAGGCCGCCAATTTTATAGCTACACTTGAACAAAGGCAGGGATTAAAAGCTTCCTGTATCGAGGAGATAGCTTTTAAAAGAGGATTCATTAACAAGAATCAACTATTAGAATTGGCACAGCCTATAAAGAACAGCCAGTACGGGAAATACCTTTTAAGGATTGCCAGTGAAGAGATTTATATATTCGACGGGTTAAAGTAATTGTTTTAAGAAAATGAAAATCGTAGAAACCGGGTTCAAGGGACTTTTAGTAATCAAACCTGCAATACATACTGATTCAAGAGGTTACTTTTTTGAAAGCTTTAATCAGGGTGTCTTTAAGAAGGAAGGTATCAGTTTCTTGCCTGTGCAGGATAATGAATCAAAGTCCGTTAAGGGTGTAATAAGAGGATTGCATTATCAATTGAAACCCTTCCCCCAGGCAAAACTTATAAGAGTTGTTACCGGAAAGATATTAGATGTGGCTCTCGATATACGAAAGGACTCGCTGACTTTTGGTAAATGGTTTGGTATTGAACTTGACTCTGAAAACAAAGATCAGCTTTTAATACCTCATGGTTTTGCTCACGGATTTTCAGTTCTCAGCGATACAGCTATTATCCAGTACAAATGTGATAATCTTTATAACTCTCAATACGAAAGGGGAATAAATCTTAATGATCCGTCACTCGATATTTACTGGAAACTGGGATCAACAGTGCCTGTTATCAGCGAAAAAGATCTTGCTCAGCCGCTAATGAGTGATGCTGAAACTAACTTTTAGATAAAAAGACAATATTTATGGCAATAATTCTAATAACCGGAGCTAAAGGCCAACTTGGAAACGAGTTAAAGGTTGTGTCAAAAAACTACTATGGATATGATTTTATCTTTACTGATATAGATACACTCGATATTACCAGTCACGAACAAACTTCAGAATTCATTAAAAAATCGAAACCTGACTGGATCGTTAATTGCGCAGCTTATAATCTTGTTGATAAAGCTGAAACTGAACCCGACCAGGCTTTGCTTATAAACGGAATGGCTGTTAAAAATATAACAGAAGTGATCAGAGGCTCCGAATGCAGGTTCATTCATGTATCATCAGATTATGTTTACGACGGACAATCAAATGTACCTTACAACGAGAATACTCCCCCAAATCCGTTATCAGCTTATGGACGATCAAAACTGGACGGGGAAAAATATGCTTTGCTTCACCAGGGATCGATGATCATAAGGACATCGTGGCTATATTCCTCATTCGGAAATAATTTTGTCAAAACCATTCTCAAACATGCCGCTGAGAAAGAATCATTAAAAGTAGTATTTGACCAGACCGGAACACCAACCTATGCAGCCGATCTAGCAGGAGCAATTATGAGTATAATTTCAGGAGTGATCAGGAACCGCATTGCAATGAATTCCGGCATTTATAATTATTCAAATGAAGGCGTTTGCACATGGTACGATTTTGCCTGTGAGATAGTTAAGGAAGCTGGTCTGATCTGCAATGTACAACCTGTTCTTACAAAAGAGTACAAACAAGCAGCTAAGAGACCCGCATATTCAGTAATGGACAAAAGTAAAATAAAAGAGAATTATGGACTTTCAATCCCATACTGGAGGACTAGTCTTATAAACTGCATGAAACTGTTTAAATAATACCACAATTATGTTATCACTAGCTGAGATCAGAACAAAAGCCGGAAGCTGGCTTGGTAAAGAGTTCAACGAAGAGACCCGTAAAGAGGTTCGTGAAATGCTTGAAAAAGACGAAAATAAGCTTATTGATGCATTTTACCAGGATCTTGAATTTGGTACAGGTGGCCTGAGAGGTATCATGGGTGCCGGTACGAACAGGATGAATATCTACACACTGGGGATGGCTACCCAGGGATTGTCAAATTACATTATAAAACAGTGTGGAAATTCGGGAGTAAAAGTTGCTATAGCTCATGACTGCCGAAACAACAGCCGCTATTTTGCAGAAACAACTGCTAACATCTTCTCTGCAAACGGATTTGAGGTTTATCTCTTTGAATCTCTGCGTCCTACTCCTGAACTATCATTCGCTATCAGATATTATGAATGCCAGAGTGGCGTTGTAATTACAGCTTCACACAATCCGCCAGAATATAACGGTTACAAAGCTTACTGGAATGATGGTGGCCAGGTTGTGGCTCCTCATGATGACGCGATTATAGGAGAAGTACGAAAAATAACCTCAGTAAATAATATAAAGTTCGATGGCAAAAAGGATTTAATAAAAATAATCGGAAAAGAGACTGATGACATGTTCCTGAAGGAGGTTTATAAAATGTGCCTTAATCCTGAGATCATAACAAAGTTCAGCGATATTCCAGTCGTCTATACTCCCATTCATGGAACCGGGATAACATTGGTCCCGCCAGCACTCAAGATGTTCGGTTTCAGAAACATCATAAGTGTGCCGGAGCAGGACATTCCTGACGGTAACTTTCCTACGGTCAAATCGCCCAATCCCGAGGAACCAGATGCTCTTAAGCTGGCAATTAAAAAAGCAGTTGAAACGAATGCCGAACTTGTAATGGCAACTGATCCTGATGCTGACAGGCTTGGTCTTGCGGTAAAAAACAAAAAAGGGGAATTCATACTTCTCAATGGTAATCAGACAGGAGTAATTCTTATCTGGTATATCCTTTCTCAATTCAAAGAGAGGAAAAAATATAAGGGTAATGAGTATATTATTAAAACCATAGTCACTACTGATCTTATGGAAAGGATAGCTGAAGGTTATAATGTTCAGTATTTCAATGTTTTAACAGGCTTTAAGTTTTTTGCTGAGCTGATAAGGGAAAATGAAGGAACTAAAAAATATATCGGTGGCGGAGAAGAGAGTTATGGGTTTTTACCAGGTGATTATGTGAGGGATAAAGATGCTGTTGCCTCCTGTGCCCTGGCAGCAGAGGCTACTGCATGGGCAAAAAGTAATGGCATGACTCTTTTTGAGCTTCTGCTTGATATCTATGTAAAGTATGGTTTTTATAAGGAAAAACTCATAAATATCGTGAGAACAGGAAAAGAGGGCGCTGATGAGATCATAGCCATGATGACTGAATACAGGAATAATCCTCCTGAAAAGATCAACAACAGTAGGGTCGTTAAGGTTAATGACTATGAAACACAGGTTTCTCATGATATCCTAAAAGGAACAAAAACAAGTATCAATCTGATTAAATCGGATGTTCTGCAGTTTTTCCTTGCTGACGGAACAAAAATCTCAGTAAGACCTTCAGGTACAGAGCCAAAAATTAAATTCTATTTCAGCGTAAATACAAAATTATCTTCCTTGGATAAATTTGAAGAGACTGAGAAGATACTTGATAAACGAATTAATGATATAATTACTGATATGAAACTGGTTTGATTAGTGGATATTCGTCCTTTTACAGGTTTTTTTACCCCCCACCTGGGGGCTATTATAGGAAAGAAAGTTTTTTGCGATCTTTGCGCATTCTTTGCCTTCTTTACGGTTAAATGATTTAAGTTTATTCCCCAATAATCTTTACAAGCACCCTTTTTCTTCGTTTCCCATCAAACTCTCCATAAAAAATCTGCTCCCACGGACCAAAATCGAGTCTGCCACCAGTTATGGCAACGACGGCTTCCCTCCCCATTAAAGTGCGTTTGATATGAGCATCGGCGTTATCTTCAAATCCGTTATGCTTGTATTGTGAATAAGGCTTTTCGGGAGCAAGTTTTTCAAGCCATACTTCAAAGTCGTGATGTAACCCTGCTTCATCATCATTAATAAAAACACTTGCTGTAATGTGCATAGCATTAACAAGAATAAGTCCTTCCAGAACACCACTTTCATAAAGGCATTTTTCTACTTCTCCGGTAATGTTTATAAAAGCTCTGCGGGTCGATGTTTCAAACCAGAGTTCCTTGCGATAAGATTTCATAGTTATTGTATTAGGATAATTACTTTTGGAAAGTTAGCATATTCTTCTGAAATTCGAAATGAAGCCATTTCCTTAATTCCTTGACTTCACTTTGCAGCGAGCAGAATTAGGAAGGTCATCCGCACCTGCCCTTCGTTCTCACCCGTCGCTGCCATAGGTGTCCTTCATTTAAACAAATCTTTTTCAGATCATACAATTATGTCCAATGCAAATTTTTCAAATCAGGTTTTTTTATGAAAATCCATGATCATTGGAATTCAACGCCTCCGGCGTCTAATACAATAGAACGCAGTATGCAGACAATAAGATGTAAACGATAACTACAGTAGAGCTCACCTGGAAGAAGGTGAACCAGTTTCTACAAATATTTGTATGGAAGGTCATAGGTGCAGAGCACCGTTATATTTATATTAATATTTGAAATTCAATTAGAAAGCTGGTATATTCTAATAAAATTTGATGTTGTGTGTTTTATAAATTACCAAAACTGACATAGATGAGATTAGATGTTCCTTCAGGTGATGATTTATCATTTATCATCATTCCAGAAATCAGGTTCTATTTTTGTGCCTCTTACTGTACAGTCCGCACAAACCTGGTCGTATGTAATTATTACGTAAGGTATTGGAGATAGAAAAATCTGCTGGAGCAATCCTCCTGGTCCGATTATCCAAGCAGTTGGATGGATCGATCCTGCTTCGATTATCCAAGAAGATGTATTAAGATATGGAATAAAATCTCCGTTGAAAATAGTATCACCAATGCAGTTGGTATATAGGTCGATCAAACCTGAAAAACGATCGTTTATGAAAATCCTTTTGGACGATCTGGCTGAAACGCTGAAATAACCCAATACTTTTTCATTTGGATCATCAATACAGGAAATATTGCTGGGAATAGAAGATGGAATCAGATCATAGAGACCACCTACTTGTTCTGAGATGTTTTGCAATTTCTCCCAATATAGGTATTCGTCTTCATTCAGGGAATACTGGTTCACTAAAACACTGTATTTTACGTTCAACCTGTCTGTTTGGTTCGAAATAAAGATTAATGGATAGCGGTCAATCCTGACTTCCTCAAGAATAGAAGTATTCTTGATATTAATTACATCAGAATTACTTGATATCCAGCATTGTTTGTTAGGAACTAAATTATAAGGAAGCTGGAATTCCCAAGTCTCAGAATACTCCCATCTATAGAACTTAGTCTGGTTTATCGGATCGTGCGTATTTAAATATATCTGGCAACCCTCCTGAGTACTTATCCCATTATTTTCCTGAAGAGTAACTTTTTCATAATATACACTGTCAA